>DUFJ01000081.1 GCA_013331925.1 Candidatus Iainarchaeum sp. | reverse complement strand
ACTCCGACTTTGAGCTCCATTGCTGCCCAGAATTTTGTGAGGAATGCTGTTGTTATTTTTGTTTTGGCTGGAGTTCCTTCACTAGGCACGTTAACCAATTCCGCAATGTCACAGCTTATTGCTGTTCCCTGGCAGGTGTCCTTGAGCAGGGATATCATTCTCTTCAGTTCGTTGAAAGAGATATAGACTTTAGTGCTTGTTGATAGCTTGTCTTCTGCTCCTAGCTCTTTCAAGACATTCAAGNNGCATTCTGCAATATATTAAGCTCCAGCAAGTTTGAAACTCTTTCAACCTTTTCCGTCTCGCTCAAAGCTGCAATCTCTTGTTGTAAAGTGCCAGTAATTCCAAGCTTTGCTTTTTCTTCTGTTGTCAGCTTCCTGTCAAGTATTGAGCCTGAAGAGTCTCTAAGGAAGAACACCAAATTCTTGCTGTTATCTGAATTATCTGCTATTTTCACTTGCCTGGTAACCCAACGGTATATTTCAACAGAGTTTTTGGAAGCATTTTTTTGCTCTTCAGTCATTGTGTAGTCAAGCCCTGTGAATTGCGGCTTTGTTCTTGCAGCCTCAACCAGTGGCTTTATTGCGATTGCTTTCTTCACTGCTTCAATCGTGAATTGCGCAGCATCGCAGTAGAGCTTGTTGGAATCGCAGTCTGTATCGTTAATGCTTTCGTACTTCCAGTCAAGCTTTACTTTTGGAACTGCCCCAGGCCCTGTATTCCCTTTTCCTGCAGCGCATAATTCAACAGCTCCCCCGTAAGTGCTTGTTATTGGCTTTTCTCCGCCCCTGGTTACTGTGAAGTCGTAAGGGATGTTGACTCTTTGCCTTTTTGGCTCTAAAAATCCCCCTTGTCCTGCTCCCGTATAGCTTTCAAGCATTGCCTGCATGGTGCCTGAAACTTTAACGCTTGCTCCTTCAGCAAGCCCGCTCCTGTCAAACAATATTTCAATGTTTTTTCCATCCCCTGTCGGCTTTGCGCTTATTGTTACAGCCCCATCAAAGTTTTCCTTGTCAAGGCGCAGGTCTGTAAGCTGGTCTCTTCCAGAGCACGCTTGATCGCTTACTATAAGCACTCTGTCATAATTTTCTTGCGGACTGAATGCTTTAACGTTTTCTTGAATGCCTCCAAACCAGATGTCATCCAACTTGCCTGTTAACGCGTTTGCTTTGATGCATTTTTGGTAGTCAGTAAGTGTTGGGTCGCCTTTTATCAGGCTGTCAGTCAATTCTGTAATTCTCCAATTGTCCTCTAAAACTACGCTGAAAGGCTTTAGCTGTGTTCCTCCAGAACTGTCAATAAACCTGACGCTCAATGTTGCCTTAGTCTGCACTCTATAATATCCCATGTTAAGCCAGTATCTCAAAGCCCCAATCTGCTGGAAAGTGCTTCCAGTGTTTTCAAGCCCTGGAGCCTGCCTGTAGCGGAAGTCTCTCTCTATCTCAAACTCTAAAGTCTGCCTTGTGCCTCCATTAAGCCCTGAGCCGGAACTTGTGGAAAGCCCTAAAATCCTTGCAGTGCCTGCAAGCCTTGCTTCTGGACTGCCTCCAATCCTTTCCTCAAGCCTTTCAGACATCTCGCTTAATTCTACAGTGTCAGCGCTTTCAGTAAGCCTTACTCCAACGTCCCAGCAGTTGTTGTAAATCTTTCCTTTCACAGGCCTTCCTATAAAATCATTGAAAGTGAATTTTGTCCTGTCCAATCCAATGCAGTCTCTCACAACATCTGTTGCAGACTGTATCGTAAACTGTATTGTTGAGAGCTCTTTCAAAGGATTTTCGCTAGCCTGAATCCTTCCGGAAAACACAGCACTATACTTTCCCATCCTATAGCCTGCCTCTACGGCGACATTTTTTATTTCATTAGGCTTTAGCGCAAACCTTGTTTCCTGCACCAAAAGCGCTGAATGCGGTTCTATAGCTATCTCCACTGCCCGAGCGCAGTTGTTTTCAATTTTTACGCTAGTGCTGCTTAAAGGCCAGGACATCATTCCGTAAGGAGAATTCCCGTACTGCTGCTGGTAGTAGTTATAGTATGGAGTGTTAGTGCTTCCGTAATTTTGAGTGTAAGGGTCAAGGTATGGAGAACGGTAAGACTGGTCTGGATAGTATTGAGGAGAGTAAGTGCTAGGGCTTGCTGTCCCCAAGCCAGTGCCTGTTGTAAGGACTGCAGCGCCTGTCATGTAGGAAGGCAAGGAAGCGCTAGTGCTTGTAGTTCCGGAATAAGTGTTTGGCACTATGTATGAAGGCAGGTTTTCCATTCCCCAATTGTTGAAAGGGCTAGAGCCTGTGTTAGAGCCGTAAGCTCCAAAGCCAGTTCCGTAAGGAGTTGCCTGTATTGAAGTGTCGCTTGCTGTAATCTTCACGCATTTCAACAAGTCATTCAAGAACACTTGAGTGTTAAGCCTTGCCTCTAACTCTTGGTCTCCGTTCCTTGTCTTGTTCACTGCCTTGAAAATTATTACAGGCTTGCTTGCTCCAGTCTCTAAAGGCAATGGATTGAAGGAGAGGAGGATTAGGTTTTCGGAATTTTTCGGAATCAAGGTTGCAACGCTCCTGAACTGGTTTGAAAGCTCTGTTTCTTTTGCTCCAGGCAGTTCAGAGCTGATGTTGAATTTTCCCAACTCTGATTGGTTTGGCATGTAAACCTTTGCCTGCAGGTTTTGCAGCTCTATAGGCTCTTCGCTGATTTTACAATCATTCTTTAAAGTCAGCTCTAAGGTTTTCTCGTTGTTTTCTGCGTAAAGCTTCCATTCCACAGGGTCGATTGTGAGGCAGTCTGCTGAATCAGCCTCTTCACCAAAGCCTATGGTGATTGAGACAGGCATTCTTGCAACCCACAAGCTGTAATTAGGGTTTTCAAGCGTAAAGTCTATCGTGGACTTGATTGTTTTAGGTGTTGAAATATTCTTTCCTTTCTCCGTAAGCTTCATTCTGATTAGGAATTCTGCATTAGAGTCTCTTTCAAGGCTGCTTCCTTCTCCGGCCTTCGTGCTTTCATAACCGCCTTCCTGTATTGCATCCAAGGCAAAAGTTACTAGTCCTTCAATCTTCGGGAATTCTATTTTTTTCACTGTCAAAGCTATCGGAGAGGCATTCCTGATGCCTATAGTCCTTTGCTTTTCCTCGCTCTCGTTCACTATCAATTGCTCGCTTAGCTCTGAAGGCTCGAATAGAATGATGTTTTCGTTGATTGTTATCTCTTTTTTGAAGGTGTTATAGCCTGGCTTTTTCACCTCTATCAAAAGCTTTGAATTGTTTGGAGGCGAGTTTAAGGTGTAAGAGGCAATTCCTTGACCGCTTGTTTCAACGCTTGCCAAGAGCTGTGCATTAAGGATGAAATTCACTATCGCCTTTGCTATTGGCTTTCCAGAGTTTGCATCAATCGAAGGCTCTGTCACTTTAATCAAAAGATTGTTTGCTATGAAAGGCACTATTGATTTAGGAATAAGCTCTGCGTTCAGGCTTTTTGCAGGCTTTACGTCTAAGAGTATTTCTTTTGTTTGGAGTTTTTCGCTGCCTGAGGCAAGCTCTAAAACCAAGTTTGAAGCGCCTTCCTTTACTGCCTGGAATTCAATCCTTCCTGAAACAACGCTTCCTTGTGAAAGCTCTCCTACTGGAACTTCTAAAGAACTGCCGCTCGCTTCAGCAAATCCTTTGATTGTATAATTCTTCAATTCTATAGCCGCGTCCTCGTTGTAAAACTTTAGCACAGTGCCTGGCTTTACAGTTCCTCCCTTGAACGTTGCGGAGAAGGAAAGCTCTAGTGTTGAAAGCATTTGTGTTGAGTATTCGTCAACTATTGCAGTTGCCTCTCCAGTGCCTAAATTCTTTATGGATAAAATATTGCAGAAGCTTTCAGAGCACAGGCTGCTTGGCCCGATGCTTAACGAAATATTGTCTGTATCAGCGTACAACCCCTGCTTTCCTGAACTGCTTTCTGCAGTTCCTAAGTCTTCATCCCTTGGGTTTCGCAAATACCCAGTGCTTTTTGCCCAAGCCCTGTATCTTAACTCCAATGCAGTGCCAATCGCTGCTCCGTCTCTAGTAATGACTTCAGCCTCTATCTCAAAAACTCCCTCGCTTGCTTTTGGGATTGCAATGTTTGCCCATTTTGCCTCGCTTTGCGTAAGGTTTTGCACGTCAAGCGCGTAATTGTTTGGGGGATTGTAAGTTTTTCCTTTCAATACAGTAGCCTTTCCCCCGGCTTTCACGCTTGCCAAAAACAAAGGGTCTGCCTCTACTTGAGTTGTGGCATTTCCCGCAATTTCTGGAACTCCAGTCCTTAAATGCGCTCCCACTTCTGTGTAAGAGCCTTCAGGCACTTTGAGCAAAAACCTTGCGCTGTATTTCTGCCCTGCATCCAAAGAGTCCAAGAGCTTTTCCTCGCCTGCAAAAATCCCCAAAGACTCTAGCTCAAGCTTTGAAACCTTGCCTTGCATTACCACTTGCTTTTCAAAAGTGTTGTCTTTTGCCATAGCCATTGGCAGAGTGTAGTATGGGGAAAAGCCTTCTGCGCTAATCTTCAAGA
>DUFJ01000041.1 GCA_013331925.1 Candidatus Iainarchaeum sp. | reverse complement strand
CATTGCTTCTCTTTCCCCAAAGCCTTCTTTTACTTTAGAGCCTGGAAGAGTGCAGGAGCATAGAATAAGCGAGGTGCTTTCAAGCAAGCTTGCGATAGGCCTGAAAGTAAGAGATGCCTTCTTTTCTCCAGACATTGACCTTGACAGCTACTTGAAAAAGGAGGAAATGAATGATTTCCTTTACTCACGGCTTGTGGAGAAAACAATCTCTCCAGAAGTAAGCGTTGGGTTTGAGGCAAAGGCAATTGCATCAAGCACTCAAGCTTTAAGAAATTCTTTCGCAAAAACAGCAAGCCTGGCAATAGTGCTTGACAATAATTTCTTGGGAAAAAGGTTTTTCCTTGAGTTTCCTGCAAGCTTTTCATTCATCTCACCAAACTCTCCAATAACTAATATTGAAGGGATTGAAAAATGCCTGAAAAGCTCTTCCTATTCCTTGCAAGGAAACACTCTTTCAGGAAATGCAGTCTTTAATTTCGAGATAGACAACAACTGCTCCGCAANNTTTCAGGAATTGCAAGGTTTTCATTGCAGCAGCAAGGAAGAGAAAGCTCCGCAGAGCTCTCGCAGTTCTGGAATGAAATGCTTTCAGAATACGCTGCAGGCTCAAAGCTTTCTGCAATTTTGGAATTCAACCCATTGTCTGAAAACTTGGGAAAGACAGCGGCTTTTGCAATAGAGCTAAAGGCAATTTTAAGGCAGGGCACTGAAGCATTACAAGCAGAGCTTGAAGCTCCAGTGCATTTTAATGTTTTAATCCAAAACCTGAAGAATTGCGTTAAATTCTCTCCAACGATGGAGGAAGGCGTTTTAGTAAAGAGGAATGATTCTAATGCGGAATTTTCAATAGACACCTCAAGTTGCGGCCAAGCTATTCAGGTAAGGCTTTGCAATAATGACTTGAATTNNAAGGCGGCATTGGCTTAGAGCCGAAAATCTTTTCTAACGCAACTCAAGCCGCCAAGATTTTAAGGCAGGACATTCCAGGCTATTATGGCCTTAAGGTAGAGGCAAAGCCTCAAGGACTGGAATGGCAAGAGCTTGGCCATTATCCAGTAATTGTAGAGCCTTCGAAGGATTATTACTTCCATCCTGAAAAATTCGTTTTCAACTTTGTAGACAACAATTCAGACTCCGCAAGCGTTTTCAGCACTAGAGTGCATGAAGATGTGGAAGTTACAGCAACAGCCTGTGATTGGGAAAAGGCAGCAAGTGGCAGCGGATGGGGTTGGGATGTGCTCTATCGTTGGGACAAGTTTTTCAAAGCAATTTTTGGTGGAGGTGGTTCAGGCGGCAAAAGCTGTGATGAAATCTTGATTACTGAAAAAGTGTCGGATTACATAATTAATCTAAGCGGATTAAGCCATAGGGATTTGAGCAAGCTTTCCTTTCCGCAAGATGCTTTAAGTGCCTCCCTAAGCTTAAATTTATCTAATCTGGACACAAATTGGAATATTGAAAATGCTAAATTCTATGATTTAAACTCAATCAAGGATTCTAATGCATTGAATGGGAACTTGTGGCAAATAGTCCAAGAGGTTAACCCAAAGTTTAAGCAAGGAGCTGTTCAGGATTCAGATGAAGACTCTCTTATAGATTCAAACCCGCCAGTTGCAGAAGAAGCAGGAGTTATAATTTCAAGAGTTTCTGCAGGGCGGCTTAGCAAGTTTGACATCCTAGAGCTAAAATCTAAAGAGCACATTCATGGAGATGCACTGCATGCGGGAGTTGCGGAAGTTTTCTGCAATAATGGGAATTTTGACTCATACAGAGTTGGCCCCCAATCAGAGCAGGGAAGCTGTGATGATGCAATAGACATTGAGCATTCGGAATTTTTCCACATTTTCTTAAAGGGTGAAAAAGCCAGGCCATTGCACGAGGTTGAAGCAGACGCAAACCTTGTTGTCGGAACTCAAGGAGTAGGGTATACTGGAAAGAATGCCTTGCCTAAAGTGAAACTTGACTGGAGATGGACTGGAAAAGAGTTGGACTCTTGCGATATAAATTCTGCGCAAGTATATTACTGCGATGTAACGCAATTCTCAATGGTTTTGTTCAAGCGCTTGAAGGCATTGGATGATTTCCTGCAAGAGAACAATTACTTCCAAGGAATCTGCCCAAGCGAGGAGACAGGACAGCAAAGCATTGACTCAAGCTCGCAGGTTTTTAATGTTCCTGAAGGAAAAGTCGGGGTTTCAAGCTGGAGCTACCAAAGAATGCAAAACACAGCAAACTTCCAGTTCAAGATAAAGAATAATTCAACAATTGACGCGAGCGTTGACTTCAAGCTTGCAATAAATAACAGCTTGAGCGATGGGTTTGGAGAGGCAGCAAGCTGTATTGGAAGCGAGGCAATAGATGCAGGTACTGAATATTCAGGAAGCTGTTCCAAAAGCCTTGCTGCAGACAATCTTTACTATGCTTTCTTTGACCTGAACGCGCAAGAGCCAGCAATAGTGCAAGAGCAGGACATTGTACAAACTATTGTGATTCCATTATCAGAGCCAGCTAGTGCTGGAAGCTCTGACTGCTCTACAAAACGCTCTACATTCTTGAATCTGGAAGAGCCAAACATCAGCAAGTTTGTGAGAGAGGCTGCAAAAGGCTCTGGAGTCTTGTGGAATGGAAAGGTTTATTCAAGCAATGAGTTAAAGCCAGTGCTTGACTACGTGGAAGGACTGGTTTTGTTTAATGCCTGGCTTGTGAAAGATGGCTTCAGCAATGACTTCAGGAAAGACTGCATAGAATACTATAATACTAAAGCATTGCTTGACACTCCGCAATTTTTCAAGGCTTCGCAGAATGGATTCTGGCAGTTTTTGGACTCAAACTCTTCAATGATTTTCTCGCAAAAAGACAACAACAGCTTTTTCCTGCCTGACGCTGGAAGGTACAGGGTGGAATTGGCTATTGATTTTGGAAGCGACTGGAAGCTTTTCAGCACTGACGGAAAACCAAAGGCTTTTGCAAAGGTTTTGTTTGCGCACTTGCAGGCTCCTAATGACTTGAATCCTTTCTATTACATTCCGTTTGACGGAGCGATTGGGTTAAAGAACGGGTTTTTTGAAAGGCAGGATTACGGAACTGCATTCCAGAATTCAGGGAATGGAATCAAGGTGGAGAATTTTGAAAACTCCAATACCTTCCCAAAGGCTGAAGGCTCTAATCCATTGAGTGTTTTGAAAACAAGCATTGACTCTAACTCTTCAATAGTGAATTCAACATTTGAATCAAGGGGCAGGATTTTAAGGGTTGATTTGGGGGAAGGAAAGGATGAACTGGTTTTTTCGCCAAGCCTTGCAACTCCGTTGGCTTTGAAGGTTTCTGCAGGAAGCTCGCAGGATGGAAAGCTTGCTGTATTTTACGACTTTTTGGAGTCAGGAAAGCCTGAAAAGCCTGGAAAGAATTTGGCGTTCTGGAATTCGCCTGAAACACTTGAATGCTTGGACTTTAGTGGAAAAAAGCTTTCTGAAACCTTCAATAATTCAGCGGACAGGCAGGCTTCAGCGCTTGACAACATCAACCCTTGGGAGTCAAGCTTTGGAATTGATTGGGAAAGCGTGGAAAAAACAGGAAATGTTTTCTTGACAACTGTGTTTTACACAAATCCTTCAAGACAAAGCGTTTTTTCAGTGCACAACGATTCAAAAGATAATGCACTGGCTGTTTCCAGGACTGCGATTGCACAGCAGGCGGTTTTGAATGGAGTTGGGGGAATGCGGTTTAATGATTCCTCAAGAAGCTCTGAAGCAAGCATTGGCTCTTTGGAGGAATTGTTCAACGCTGTTGAAAGCAGGGATGTTTTCATGATACAGAAGGGCCAGGAGCTGGGCTTTTGGTGGAATGAGAAAAAACTGCTCTCAAGCTTTGAGACCTCCGTGCAGCAAGAGCTGCAATCATGCATTGGTTCCTGAATTTAAAAAGGCGAGTTTTGCAAGAAACATTTATAAAACAGGAAAGCCTCTTTTATTGCAAGTTTTGGCAAGAGTTTCTTGCAACAAAAAGGTAAATTGGAATGGGCTTTAAGGACGCTTTAGAGAATTTTTACTACTCAATGGAGGACAGGTATTACGCTGTCCTTGACTGGCTTGAAAGCAAAGGACTGCCGGTCTATAAGGTAATAGACCCTATTGATGAGGTGATTCCAAGCTTTGCGTTATTCTCGCTTGTTGTTTTGCTGCTTGTTTTAGGGGTTGCATGGCTCTTGCTCTTTTCCCAGCCTTACTACTCAATCAACATCAAGGTTGTTGAGCTTGCGGGCGGAAATCCTGTTTCTGGAGTAAGAGTGGATTACAATTACGGACTTGAGGCAGGCCTGAAGACCGCGAAATTTGCACAGACTGGAAGTGACGGAACTTTCAAGATTGAAAACCTTTCAGGCACTTTGCTCTTTGATTTTTTCATTCAAAAGCAAGGCTTTGATGACTATAGAAATTCAAAGCCAGTCTCGATAAAGGTTGACTCAAAGGAAGTCGTGCTAAAGCTGAAAAGGAAAGTGGTTGTTGAAGAGAAGGAGATTCTTGTGAGGGATGGTTCGCAAACTCCAAAGAGAGAGATTAATGGCCAGGAAATCACCTCTTCTTTCGAATGCAGCAGCGGAAAGCTGATTCCGGAAAAGAAACGCTTTGTTTCAGCAATAAAAGTGGAAGCTTCAGAGCTTAACGGCTGCGGAGCGATTACAGCAACTGTTTTAGTGCAGGGCTTTCAGCCTTTAGCCTTGCCTTTGACTTCGACAACGACAATTTTTGACCTTTTGCCAGACGCTCCAGACAATGGATTCTTGAGAGTCAGCGTCAAAAGCTCTCAAGATAATAGCCCATTGCCTGGAATAAAGCTGACATTATACTCTGGCTCTACCACGAATGCTGTTGGCGTTGAGCTNNAAATTACATCGTAAGGGCTTCTGATGATGCAAGCCAGGAGTTTGAGACAAAAACAAGCGATAGCGTTACAGTAAGCTCTGGAGAGACAGCAACCTTGGGCATGCTTTTGGAAAGAACGCCTCCTTCTAATGTTAGGTTTTTGAGGATTAAAGTAGTGGATGCAGCAAGCTCAAACCCAATTTCCGGAGCCTTGGTTTATTTTTCTGAAGATGGGGTTTTGAACGACACTCCTTTAACAACCAATAATGAGGGCAAGGCAGAATACAATAACGCGAGGGCTGGAAAAACCTACAAGGCAAGGGTTAAGGCAACAGGATACGTGAGCTTTTTCGGAACAGTACAGCTAAGGGAAAGAAGCGACCAGGATTACACTGTAATAATGCTTGATGCCGCTACTTCCTCAAATTCCGGAAAAATCAGGGTTACTGTAAGGAATGAGGAAGGCAGCAATGTTCCTGAAGCCACTGTTTTAGTGTATAACGCGCTTTTTGAAAGCCTGCCAATCAGAGACATTACAAACCTTAATGGAATTGCAGACTTGGGGAATGAAAGCCTTCCTGCAGGAAGCTATTACGCTTTCGCGGAAAAAGCAGCATTGGATGCTAACGGATTGAGCGACACAAAACAGCTTTCAGCAGGCCAGACCTTGGACTTGAACGTAACTCTTGTCGCAGGCTTGGCAAACATCAAGGTAAAGGTAGTGAATGTTTCAGGCTCTCCAATCTCTGACGTTAACGTAATGTTTTTTGAATCCTTGAGTTTTTCAAACTTCCAGAAAAAAGCAGAGCTTTCAACAGCAGCAAACGGCCTCACTAATGCTGTAGAGTTCAAAGTGAACAAAAATGTGAAAATTACAGCTTCAAAAGCAGGGTTTTTGCAGTCAAGCATCATTGTTTCAAGGCTTTCAAAAAGCACTGCCGATAACGCAATGATTGTAGAGCTTACTTTATACCCTCAAAACTACGCCACTGACTTTCTCATTCGCTTTTCTCATGTTTCAAAGCCAAACAGTTTTGAAAGGCTTCCTGCAAGAGAGCAGAAAATCCTTGCAAACACTGAGAAAGAGTACGGAATGGTTTTTGACATCATAGTTCCAAGCGGCAACCAGAGCGGAGTGAAAAGCCATGTAAGGACTGACCTGGATTCAATAATCAACGAGGCAGCTGCAAGAATGGTTGTAAGGAACGCGAGCGCTGAAAGAAGCCCTATCCGTTCAGCGGACTATAACCGCTCGAACGCTTTTTCAGACCAGAATATCGTGAGCGATGCTGCGAAAAACGCGAAGCAGGTTAATTTGAGCTTTGGAAGCCTTTATGCAGGGGCTTACAGGTTTTATGCAACAGTATTAGTGAAAAAAGTTGCTGCAGACACAGTGCTTGAAATCCACTTTACTGCAAAGTCAAATAGCAAATCGTTGGGGGATTCTGTAAAAACCTTCAAGGTTGGACAGCTTTTTTGCTGGGAGAACGCAAGAGAGCAGTGCCCTAATTTTGATTATTCTTTTGAAATCCAAAGGCAGGACTCAAGCTCCTGGCTTTCATTGCAGCAAGTGCCTCAAGGGCCTTTTGACATTAACCACGACATTAATTACACTTTAAGCTACAGGATACTTAATTCAGGAACGCAAAACATTACAACGTCTTTTGACATTAATTTCTCAAGCAGCAATAACGCTCTTGTTTTTGGAGAGAATGGGGAAACGAGCGTTCTGGAGCCTTGGAGCGAGCAGCTTGCTTCCGGAGCTTCGTTTTCTCAGACAATAAAATTAAGAGGGGTTGTGAAAACGCAAAGAACTGAAATGCTCCTTAAGCTAGGTTTGGACATGCAGGACACTAACGCAAAAGTCGCTTTCAAGGTAAGCGCAAGCCCGTTGCTTGTTTCAGTGCCAAACAGCCTTTTTGCAAACACTCCAAGCCAGGAGCTTGCTGTGAGAGTTTCTGATGCTCTTTCAGGAAATCCAATACAAAACGCTTTGGTAAAAGTAAAGGTTTCAAGCACCGAGCTTACGGTCTCAAACCTTGGCCTGCCGGACTTGACAGCTTTTACTGATTCCCAAGGCTGGGCTTTTTTCACTCTTTCAGCTTTTGACGCAACGCATTCAGCATTCGTGCATTCTTCAGCTCCGGGATTTGAGGCAGTCTTAAAGAAAGTGCCTTTCTCCAACGCTTTCGGAGACGTTGACCAGTTTGCTTGCGTAAAAATAGAGCCAGTCTCGAAAAAATGCTCTTTTGATGATTCAAAAATCTGCTTTGCCTCAACAGATTCAACTCCAGCAGATTTCAGGATTTCAACAGAAAACTGTTCAGAGCAAGTAAGCGTTGCATTGCAGGGAGGCTACGCGCTTCAGGACAGCACCGGGGTTTCGCTTCCAGTAAGCCCTGCAACAGCTTTTACAATGCTTGAGACAGACTCAAAGACAGCAACTGTTTCAATCGCGAATAGAAGCCCTGCAGGAATTTTAGGCCAGATTCCAGTATATGCGAGCATTACTGGCTTGCTGACCGGCGTTACTGGAAGGAAAGAATTGGTTACTTTCATCGGCTATCCTGGATTTGAGAAAGACTGCTTTGGGATTGGAAAAACAGAGTTTGACATTGTTTCAGGCTCTGACAGCAATGCAGCGTTCAATTATTGCTTTTTATTCCACAGCGACCCTGATGTTCCGTCAATCGCGTTGAGAACGCAGCTTGCCTTTGCCCTGACTTCGCAAACAGCCTTGCAAACCTCTTTCCCATTCCAGTGGAGAGTGAAAGCAAGCGTCAAAGAGCTAGTGAAGACAGTGGCTCAAGCTCAAAAGCTTGCAGGCGTGAGGATTCCGATAGACACTCAAGGCAACCAGCTGGTGTTTGAAGGCAGCACAACAACGCAGGTTACAAAGTCTCCTCCTCAAGCTCTTTCAGATTCNNGATTCCATCTTTAGAATAACAAACATCAGGTTTTCAAGCTATCACGGAGATAACGTTGTCAATGAAGAGCTGAAAAAAGCCTTCATTAATTCCTCAAGCATCACGCTAACCTTAAAGGACGGCTCGACAAGAAGCATTAGCGTTCCCTGCGATGCCTTAAAGTGCAACTGGACAAGAAGCGTTTGGGAAACAGCATGTTCAGGGCCTTTGACTGACTGCACTTACAGCTATATTGACATTCCAATAAGCCCTGCGTTAGACATTAACAGGATTACAGCAAGCATCAAAAGCACTGAAAACGACAAGTCTTTCGTGTTCTTTGACCTTAACGGAACACTGCCTGAAACAACCTTGACCTATAGCGAAAACTCTTTCACAACTTTCTCGCAATGGCGCGATGCTATTGTATTGCCTGGAAGGGAGACTGGAATAAATCTCGGGCTTTTGAACTTTGGCTTGCAGGAGGTAAAAGCTTCTCCATTATACAGGCAAGGCAGGATTTTAGACATTAATTTCAGCATTGAAACCTCAAAGCCAGAGGTTGACGCCTGGNNAAAGTTCGGCAACAGGCCAGAGAGAGGTAATTCCATTCAGCATTTACAGCAACGGCTGGCAGGGAGAGGCTTACACAGTATTGGCAGTGAATGATTATGCTGACGAAGCTAAAAGAATCGCAAGAAGGAGTTAGAACAGGATGAAATTCAGGAAAGAGTTTGCATTTTTGCTGTTCCTGCTACTGCCTTTGGCAGCTTCAGCCATTGTAAACCCTTCAGAATTCAAGGGAGACATTACAGTAAGCCTTGAGAAAAATTCGCTTAACGCTGGAGAAACCTTGAATGCAAGCATTACAGCATTAAACATGGAGGCAATTCCAATAGCTGAAGGAGTGTTTATCATTGAGCTCGTGAAAGGCGGAGAAAGCTATTATCCAACGCAGTTCAGCAATGCGGACAATATCTTCCTGGAGCAAAAGATTGAAGGAGTGAATTTAAGGCCTCTTGAGAGCAGGACTTTCAATTTTTCCTACAAGCTGCCTTCAGACCTTGCCCAAGGCTCTTACAGGCTTGACGCATACTTTCGAACAGAAAGAAGCCCGATTGTAGGAATAACGCACATTCTAATGAACCCAAAAAGCGCGCAATTTGCTGTCAAAAACTCAAGCGCAAGCGCTCAATTCCCGCAAGCAAGCGTTGTGCGCACTAAAACAGTATTCAATGATGCGGAGAACATTCAAACACTAGTGGGAGAAGAGCCTGAAGGCTTAGGTCCAGTAGGCCCGCCAGTAAAGCCAGGAGCTGAAATTTCAGGAAAGGTTTTCGTGCAGAATGTTTCAAGCGCTGAACTGAAAGATTTGGAAGTTAGCGCAAGGCTTTGCGAATGGGATGATTCACTATGCACTAAATGGCTTTCTGAAGCAAGCGCAACCATAAGTTCAATAAAAGCAGGCTCTGAAGCAAGCGTTGACTTGAGCCTTAAAGCCCCGGAAAAGCCAAATGCTTACGCGATAAGGCTTGAGGTGAAAAAAGACGGAAAGCTCCTGTCTCTTTACAGGAACCGTGCGGTAGTGATTGGCGCAGGCGCAAGAATCAGGAAGCTTGTTTCAAAAAGGGTAGAGTTAGAGAAAGGAAAAGAAGCAGGATTCTCTTTGCTGATTTCCCCAAGCGCTGACCATTATTTAAATCCTGAATTCAAAGACTTCAGCTTAAGGCTCAGCGTGCAAGACCTGAATTCCGGGCAAACGCTTTACAGCAAGACTGAAGAAGTGCCTTTGCTTGACTTTCAGATAAACTTCATTGAAAAAAATTACTCTTTCATTCCTTCAGGAAACGTGCTGAAATACAAGGTTTGCGCAAGCCTTGAAAAGCAATCAAGCGTCATAGACTCTTACTGCACTGTTTACGATTCTGAAAATTTTTCTGAAAGCAAGAGCCAGGAATTGGAAACTTCCTGGGAAAGAAAGCAAAGCAACGCATTGCTCGAGCTAAAGTTTTGCGCAATTCCTGAAGGAAAAAGCGTTAAAGCAAACTATCAGCTATTGAGCAATGACTTGCAGGAATTCGTTGCAGGAGAGGATTTTGAAGGAACAGGCTGCGTTGAGAAAAAAATCCAGGTTGATGCAAAAAAAGAATTCAAGCTTGCAGTGACTGATTACATCACAGGAATTCAAAAAACCTATGATATTGGATTGCAGGAAGTTAAGGTTCCAGGCGCCGAAGAAACAGGCAGTATAGATGTAATATCTGGAATCAGCCCTGACGCTTTATTGCTTGCAATCGCAATAGTGCTTACTGCTGTAATCGCCCTTGTGGTAGTCACAGCACTCAAGCTAGTGCAGAAAAGGGGGCGCAGGAAATGAAGCTAAGACTCTTGCTGTTGATTGCGCTCTCCGTTCTTTTGATTCCAGGCCTTGCAAGCGCCGGCTGCCTGATTTCAATAGTCAACCTTCCGCAGGAAAAAACCCTCACGATGGACGTCAACTGGCAGACTCCTTACGGTTCAGCTTTTGGAAGCACTCAAGACGGCTATGTAGTGCCTTTGGATTCTAAAATGATTTTCAAAAACATTGCAAGCTATACGGTTCATTGCGAGGACGGAGACAATGCAGACGTAAAGCCTCCTTTAAGAGTGAAAATAACAAACTCAAGCACTGGAATTACAATCACTAAAATCCTTGACTTCAGTTATTCAGGCTATTGGTGCTCTAACGTGCCAGGCTGTACTGCATGCAGCAATCAAAAAGGCGCGCAATCTGTTGATCCAGTAGATGCTTTCTTTTTTGACTCTGAAGGATTGTACAACGTGAGAGTAGAGTTTGCAAAGTTTTCCGTTGACCCAAATGCGCTGGCTGACAACTCTTACTGGCTTCAAGCCCAGGAAGACTTTAACGTTTTGGTGTTTTCGCCATTGCTTGCAGTTCATGGCTCCAAAAAAACCCTGCTTCCTTTAACTCCAGGCCAGACAACACAGGCTGAAATAATCTGGACAGTGAGGAATCTCTCGCAAATAACCATTAAAATCCAGGACATCAACATGCCGTTGTGCAATGCCAATGGCCTTTCCTGCTCTCTAATGCCGCAGCCTTCCGGAATCCAAATAAAGCCCAACGAGCACGCGATTTTCACGCAAATAATAAAGCTTGAAAACCCTCCAGCAAGCTATAATGCAAGAGACTTGAACATGTTCTTGGACGTGAACTTTTCAGACATTCAAGGAATTTACTCTTTCAAAAAAACTTCAGAGCCGACGCTTTTGAAAATAAAGCCTTTGAGCCAGCAGGAATTCAGCATCAAAATAAAGGGAGCAGGCTCTAACATTTGCTATGGCCTGAACGGAAAAACAGGATATACCGGAACAGCAGCCTTGCCAAAAATAAAGCTTTCCTGGGAATGGAATTCAATAGAAATCAACGAGTGCGACAAGGATTACACAAACCCAAGCCAGGATTTCAAGTACTGTGATGGAACGCAGTTCAGCATTGAACTTTTGAAAAAGCTGCAAAGGATTGACGAGCTCTCAAGCTCCACAGCTCAAGCAACAACAGGCGAGGCTGCAGAACTACAGTCCTTGAAAAACTTTTCCGCATTTCTCATAAAAGATGGCTATTCAAAAGACTTGATTGAAGACTTATCAAATTATTTGATTTATGAAACCTTGGCAGACCAGCCAGCGTGGTTTTCAAACGCAGACTATGGTTTCAGCAGGCTGTTCACTGACTCAAACAAGTTCAAAATACTTCTTGCAGGCTCTGGCTCAACGCTTGCAAGCGCAGTACAGCTTAATGCGCTAGGCGCTTCCAATGCGTCCTTGCTTGAGCCTGGTTTGTACGAACTGCTGATTAGCACAAAGTATTATGATGAAGCGCAAAGGTCTTTCATCCTTGCAGGAGTTCCAAACGCTGACATTAATGTTTATTTGATAAAAGTTTCAAGCCCGCTGCAGGACAGCGCTTTCTATTACCTGCCTTTTGACGGAGCAATAGGCTATAATTCCACGACGCAAAGATATGAAAGGCAAGGTTATGGAGTAAAGGTTTCAGGAAAGGATTTAGTGCTTTTAGAGCAGGGAGCTGAAAGAGTACAGTACCTTGCAAAGCCAGGCGATGCATTGAATTCTCTAACAGTTCAAGACGAGAATTCTTTAGACTACCTGCAGAAAATCCAGAGAGGCAGCGTTTTCAATATTTTAAGAGACGCAGCATCCTTTACTTTAACCCGCTCCCCAAGCAATGCAACTCCAGCACTAATGCGCATCAAGCAAGGAGCTTTTACAGCTAGCACTCTTAATGCAACAAGCGAGGCAAGCGCTTTCTACTACCTTGTGAAAGATGCTTCAACAGGGAATCTGGGAACTTTCATCACAAGCTCTGGAAATCTCTCGTACTGGACTGGAGTTTCCTCAAACATGCGCTCAAGCTCTAATTCAGTTCTATGCCAGGACTTCCTTTCGAGGAGATTGTTCAATTACAGGCAGGATGGCGTTCTCTCAACACAGCAAGGCGCAAGCTGCAATCTGGTAAGCAATGTTCCAAATGACAAAGTCTATGGGTTTTCATGGACTAACATCCCGCAGGAATCAAGCGCCAACTTTTTGTATCTACAGACAGTGTTTTACACTTCAAAAAACTCCAACTATGGCTTGTACAACGCCTGCGAGAACAAGGACTACCAGATAGTANNATAGTAACGCCTACAGGCAATAATGACATCTCTCGGGCCACTGGAAGAAGCGCTCCGCTGCCTTTGGATTATGATTCAAGCATCAGCCTTTCAACCTTGCAGGAAATTTTGAATGCGGTGCAGAGCGAAGCCTTGTGCTTTACGACAAATTCAACTCTTGCGGACTTCTGGTGGAATGAAAGCAAGCTCTTCGAAGCGTTGCATGCTATAATGCCTGACAATTCAGACTTCAAGCTGAACAAGTGCATGATTCAGGCATTCCAAAGCCCTTAAAGCTTTTGGAAATAGCAAATAAAAACACTTCCAGGCATCTTGAAATCATTTTATGAATCCTTTACAACTTTGCAAGAAACTTTATGCCAATTACAAAAGCCAGTCATGGTGGCCTGCAAACTCTGGATTTGAAGTTTGCGTTGGAGCAATCCTTACGCAAAACACTGCCTGGAACAATGTTGAAAAAGCAGTTGCAAACCTTAAGAAAGCAAAAATGCTCTCATGCGAAAAGCTTGCAGACTCCAAGCTTGAAAAAATTGCAAGGCTGATAAAGCCTTCAGGCTATTACAACCAAAAAGCAAAAAGCCTCAAGCTCTTCTGCCAATACGTGCAAAAAAATTACAAAGGCTCATTGCAAAGACTTTTTTCACTCCCTGTTCTAGCGCTCCGCAAAGAATTGCTCTCACTGCATGGAATTGGCAATGAAACAGCAGACTCTATAATTCTTTACGCCGCAGGAAAGCCAATGTTTGTGATTGATGCCTACACAAAACGCCTTAATGAGCGGCTTCCATTAAACCCTAAGGCTGAAACTTACGCGCGATTGCAGGCTTTCTTCCAAAGCGCGCTTCCAAAAAGCCCAAGGCTTTACAACGAATTCCACGCCTTGGTTGTAAGGCACTGCAAGGAAGCCTGCAGGAAAAAGCCATTGTGCAGAAAGTGTTTTTTGAAGGGTGAGTGCGAGTTTGGAAAAATCAGTTTAAAAGCCTTTTATTGAATGAATAAAATACAAGAATAAAAGTGAGAATTTTTGAAAAGAACACACAACTGCGGCGCTCTTTCTGAAAAAGACATCGGGAAAAAAGCAATTCTTCAAGGCTGGATTGCAAGGCGCAGAGACCATGGCGAATTGACTTTTTTCGAGCTTAGGGACAGGTATGGAGCAACGCAGGTTGTTTTCAATGCTGAAAAAAACAAGAAAGTGCATGAAGAGGCAAAAAAAGTCGGGAAAGAATTTGTGGTGCAGGTCGAAGGAAAGGCTGAAAAAAGGCCTAAAGGAACTGAAAACCCAAAGCTTTCGACAGGAAGGATTGAATTAATTGCAGATTCCTTGAAAATTTTGAACTCTTGCGAAACTCTTCCGTTCGAGCTTGAGGGCAAGGTTCCAGTTGGAGAAGAGGTAAGGCTGAAATACAGGCATCTGGACTTGAGGGCTCCAAAAGTTCAGGAGAAAATTTTCATAAGGCACAAGATTGTGAAAGCAATAAGGGATTATTTTGACTCTCAAGGCTTCATAGAGGTTGAAACGCCATTGCTTGCAAAAAGCACTCCGGAAGGCTCAAGGGACTTTCTAGTGCCTAGCAGGCTGCAGCCTGGAAAAGTATTCGCACTGCCGCAAAGCCCGCAGCTTTTCAAGCAAATGCTCATGGTTGCAGGCTTTGACCGCTATTTCCAGATTGCAAAATGCCTAAGGGATGAGGATTTGAGGGCTGACAGGCAGTTTGAGTTCACGCAATTGGATGTTGAAATGAGCTTTGTGGATGAGGAAGACATTTTCAAGGTGATTGAAGGCTGCATGGAGCATGTTTTCAAGCAAGTAGGCAGCAGCAAGGAGCTAAAGATTCCATTGGAGAAAATGCCTTTTGATGAGGCATTAAAGCGCTTTGGCTCTGAAAAGCCGGACGTAAGGTTTGGCCTGGAGCTGGAGACTGTTTCTGAAGTTTTCAAAAACACGGATTTTGAAATTTTCAAAAAAGCCCTGGATTCTGGAAAGGAAATTCGTGCAGTGAATGCCAAAGGCTGCGCCGCATTTTCACAAAAGGAGATCAAAGAGATTGAAGACATCGTAAAAGTTTACAAAGCAAAGGGGATAATTACTGTAAAGTTCGCTGAAAAAGGGCCTGAAAGTTCTTCAATCCAAAAGTTCCTTGACGAAAAAACAATTGCTGGATTGAAGAAAAAAACAAACGCAGAAAAAGGCGATTTGATCGTAATGGTTGCTGATGATTTCAAGACATCAAGCATTGCGCTAGGCCAGGCAAGGCTTTTCTTGGGGCAAAAGCTGAAACTAATTGACGAAGGCAAGGACGCTTTGCTCTGGGTTGTTGACTTTCCGTTATTTGACTGGAGCGATGAAGAGCAAAAAATAGTCTCTGTCCAGCATCCTTTCACAAGGCCTAAAGATGCGGACCTTGAAAGAATGGAAAAAGAGCCTTTAAAGGCAAAGGGAAAAATTTACGATTTGGTTTGGAACGGCTTTGAGGTTGGCGGAGGCAGCATCAGGATTCACGAGCCTGAACTGCAGGCAAAAGCCTTCAAAATTCTAGGATTGTCGGAACAGGAAGTGTTGGCAAAGTTTGGCTTCATGCTGCAGGCTTTCAAGCAAGGCGCTCCTCCTCATGGAGGCATTGCATTAGGGATTGACAGGATTGCAATGCTTTGGACTCGCTCCGAAAGCCTGCGCGATGTTATAGCATTCCCGAAAAACAAGTCAGGCATTGCATTAATGGAAAGCGCGCCAAGCGAGGTAAGCGAAAAACAGCTGAAAGAATTGCACCTAAAGCTTGACCTGGAAAAGTAAAAAACTATTTTTTAAAAGCAATAAGCCACTTTTTTTCCTTGTCCTTTCCTTTAGGGTTGTTTTTCCAAATCCTTCCAAAATGCTTGAGCGAGTAATTAGTGCCTTTTCCAAGCTTTGGATCAAGCAGGAAAATTTTCCCTTTGGAGATTTTTTCCACAACAGCGTAATGGCCTTCTTTCTCTTTTTCCAAAAAATAGCCCAAGATAACAAGCCAGCCTTCATCAAGCATTTTTTCCAACTCTTTCAAAGAGCTCTTTCTCTTCACACAATAATTGAGCTTTAATTTTTCTCCAAGTTCAGCAAAAGCCTTGTTTCTTGTTCCAGATTTTTTGCTCGTTCCAAGAAGCCTTGCAAGCTCCTTCTCTGATTTTCTAAAGCCCAAGGCTTGCAAAACCATGCGCATTGCTGCAGCACCGCAGTTCCACTCTTTCCCCTGCCTGTAGTAAGGAATTCCCCCCATAGAAAACTTGGAAAATAAAGGCTTTTTTAACCCTTTTACTCTCTAAACTTCCTCAATGCCTAGAGTGAAAGTGGACAAGGAATTAATCCTTAAGGTTGCAAAGAACGCTCGCTTGAACCTTTCAGAAGAGGAAGTGAAAAAATTCCTTCCCCAACTGCAGGAAATCCTTGAAGCATTCTCTAAAATTGACGAGTTGAATGTTGAAAAAGCAAAGCCAAGCTTCCAGCCTTTAGAGCAAAAGAACGTTTGGAGAAAGGATGCAGTGAAAGAATGCCTTTCACAAGAGGAAGCGCTCTCTCTAACAAAGCACAAAAAGAACGGCTATTTCAAAGGCCCTAGAGTGGTTTGAAATGAAAAAAGCCCTTTCCATCCTTGAATTCCACGAGCAAGTTACTTCAGGCAATCTTTCAATTCTGGAGCATACTGCAAAAATCCTGGAAGAAGCGAAAAAAGCAAACAAAGAATTCCACCACTTCAACCTCATGGCTGAAAAAGAAGCGATGCAAAGGGCAGAGCAGTTGGAAAAATTATTAAAGCAGAAAAAAGCAAACGGAAAATTGTTCGGAGTTCCAGTAAGCGTCAAGGATTGCATTTGCGTTAAAGGAATGGAAAGCACCGCAGGCTCTGCAATCCTGAAAGGCTATAACCCATTGTTCAATGCAACAGTAGTTGAAAAAGCATTGCAGGAAGGTGCAATAATTATCGGAAAGACAAGCCAGGACGAGTTTGGATTTGGAACTTTCAGCAATAATGTTGGGTTAGGGTTTGAAAAGCCGAAAAACCCTCAAGATGCTGAAAGAAGCTGTGGCGGAAGCTCTGGAGGCAGTGCAGGCTTTACAGCGTTTACAAAATTTACGCACGTTTCGATTGCTGAAAGCACTGGCGGTTCAATAGCCTGTCCAGCAAGTTTTTGCGGAGCTTTCGGCTTTACTCCAACTTATGGAAGGGTTTCAAGATATGGCTTGATAGATTATGCAAATTCATTGGACAAGATTGGAACAACGAGCCAGAGCATTCAAGACTCCGCACTGCTGTTAGAGGCGATTGCAGGAAAGGATGGAAAAGATTCAACAAGCCTTCAGGAGAAAGTTGAAGATTACTCAAAACTCTTGAATGAAAAAAGCAAAAACCTGAGGATTGGTGTAGTGAAAGAATTTTTTGGGAAAGGAATAGACAAGCAGGTCAGCGAGAAATGCTGGAATGCGGTGAAAAAGCTTGAAAGCGAGGGAATAAAATACGAAGAAGTCTCTCTCCCATTAAACGCAAAGTACGGGATTGCAGCTTACTATCTTGTTGCAATGACCGAAGCCTCAACAAACCTTGCAAGGTATTGCGGCCTTCGTTATGGCCAAAGCCTGGAGCTTGAAGGAAATTTTGACGAGTTTTTTTCAAAAACTAGGACTGAATTTTTCGGCGAGGAAGCAAAAAGAAGGATTATTCTGGGAACTTTTGCAAGAATGTCCGGATTCAGGGACGCTTACTACCTGCGCGCGATGAAAATCCGCACGCTTTTGATTGAAGAATTCCAGAAAGCGTTCAAGAAATTCTCGCTGCTTGCAAACCCCACAATGCCTATCGTTGCGCCAAAGTTTTCAGAAATTGAAAAACTGACTCCACTGCAAAATTACGCAATGGACCTTTGCACTGTTCCAGCAAACCTTGCAGGCCTGCCGCATGCAAGCATTCCAGCCGGAAAGTCTGAAAAGGAAAAAATGCCAATAGGCCTGATGCTGACAGCAGCGCACTTGAAAGAGAAAGAACTGCTGCAAGCATCGCAATTTTTAGAAAAGGTGATGAGTTGAGAAAGCTTAAAACCAGAAATCAGAAAAAAGGTGAATTGCGGCAATGAAAGACCTAAAGCCAGTCATTGGTTTGGAAATTCACCTGCAGCTAAACACCCAAAGCAAGCTATTCTGCAATTGCCCAACACAGCCTGGAAGATTGGCTTGGGTTAAGGAACTGCTGGAAAAGAAAGGCTTGGAGTTTGAATATTTGGAGCATGGCTTGTGCCTGACATGCTTTGATTCTGCAAGGGAGAGAAACCTTTCCCCGGAGCAGATTGTGAAAGCCTTGGTCTTTGCCAGCGATGGAAAGCCAATAATTTTCCTGCTTCCAGGAGACAGAAGGCTGGATTTAAAAAAAGCCAAAGAATTTCTCAAATCAGAAAATTTGCGCCCCGCAACTCCCGAAGAGGTTTTGGAATTCACTGGCTGTATTGTCGGAGCGGTTCCTCCAACGATTGATGGAATAAAGAAAATAATTGATGAAAAGCTTTTGAAAAATGAAAAAGTTTCCTTCAACGCAGGAAACCATTATTCAGGCATAATAATCTCTGCGAGAGAATTTTTGAAATCCCTGGATTCTTTTGAAAAAGTAGACATCTCCTCGGAGGAAAAGCTAAAGGAAAAATTTACAGAAAACAAAAGCGAAAAAGCACCTGCAATAGAAGACTTACCGAACTCTAGAACCTGCCCAACCTGCCTTGGAATGCCAGGCAGCAAGCCGGTTTTGAATGAAAAAGCAGTCGAAATGGGTTTGAAGGTAGCTTTAGGGTTGAATTGCAAAATCAATGAGGAATTCTATTTCAGCAGGAAAACGTACTTTTACCCTGATTTGGCGAAGAATTTCCAGATTTCACAGTATGAAATTCCGCTAGGAGTTGGCGGAGAGCTGCTGCTGAAAAACGGGAAAAAAATCCGAATAAGAAGAGCGCATTTGGAAGAAGACCCTGCAGCACTAGTGCATGAAGGAGGATTGCATGAGAGCAATTATTGCCTTATAGATTACAACCGCTCTGGAATTCCTTTGTTAGAAATAGTGACAGAGCCAGACCTTGAAACTCCGCAAGAAGCCAGGGAATTCCTTGATGCCTTGCTTAATCTGCTGAATTACCTGGAAGTTTTCGAGCTTGGAAAAAACGTTTTGAAAGTCGACACTAATGTTTCAATCCAGGGCTTTGAAAGAGTTGAGGTGAAAAACGTTACAGGCTTCAAGGCTGTTGAGGACGCGTTAAAGTTCGAGATAGAACGCCAGAAAGAATTAATTGCTGAAGGAAAAAGGCAAGCTAGGGAGACAAGAGGCTTTGAGGAGGCAAGCGGAAAAACAAAAAGCCTGCGCATCAAAGAGACAGAAGAGGATTACGGGTATATTTTCGAGCCAGACCTGACAAAGATTGCAATCTCCAAAGAAAAAATTGCGGAAATAAAACAACAGCTTCCGGAGCTTCCGGAACAAAAGGCAAAGCGCCTGATGAAAGATTTCAAGCTTTCAGAATATGACGCTAGAGTGCTTGCTTCAGACTTTGAGATTGGAAAATTATTTGATCAGGCTTCTAAAAAAATAGAAGCAAGGCTTGCAGCGCGCTTTCTCACAAGGGAATTGCTTGCGGTGCTTAATTACGAC
>DUFJ01000102.1 GCA_013331925.1 Candidatus Iainarchaeum sp. | reverse complement strand
CTGTTGTAACTCCATAACGCTCCGGGTTTTTTACTTTGGAAAGAAGGATTTTAGCCTTGATGCTGTCGCGGTTTTTTTCAAAATCTTGGGCAAAGGCCTTTATGTTTGAAAGCAGAACGTTATCTCCCAAGACAGTGATAAAATCCTCATTGTCTGCAAAGTCTTTGGCCAAGAGCAACGCACCAGCAGTTCCTGAAGCGTTTTCCTGGATTTCATAAGTGAATTTGACCCCCCATTCTTTCCCCGACCCCAACAGTTTCAAAAAATCTCCAGGGTGTTCAGGGCCTGTGACAATGAGAATGTCCTTCATTCCTGCGTCAACCAATGTCTGCAAAGGATAGTAAATCATCGGTTTTTTGTAGACCGGAAGCAGGTGNNTTGTTTGTTACTTTAGTGAGAGGAAGCAGCCTTGAACCAATGCCTCCTGCAAGGATTACGCCTTTCATTTTTTTCCCTCCTTGCCCCAAAAGCCTTTGGAAAACTGTTCAAGCTTTGCCTTTAAAGGCTTCCAGTATTCCGGGTGCTCTACATACCATTTAATGGTTTCCCTTGCGCCTTTTTCAAAATCAATAACAGGCTTCCACCCTAAAGAGTTGATTTTTGAAGTGTCTACTGCATAACGCTTGTCGTGCCCTGGCCTGTCCGTAACAAAAGCAATAACATTCCTTGACGCCTTTAACTCGGAAATTATCAAATCTGCCATTTCAAGGATTGTTTTTTCAACGCCAGAGCCAACGTTATAGGCTTCCCCATTCCTTCCCTTCCCTATCAGTAATTCAATAGCCTTGCAGTGGTCTGTAACATGAACGTATTCGCGGGAGTTTTTTCCGCTCCCGTAAACTGGAATATTCTTGCCTTCAAGGATGTTTGTCACAAACAAAGGGAGCATTTTTTCAGGAAACGCAAAAGGCCCGTAATTGTTGCAGCTGCGCGTTATGATAGTACGCATTCCATAAGTGGTGAAATAACTGTAAGCCAGCCTGTCAGCGCCTGCCTTGCTTGCAGCGTAAGGGCTTCGCGGCATTAAAGAATCGCCTTCCTTAAACGCGCCTTCAATTATCTCCCCATAAACTTCATCAGTGGAAATTTGCACGAAGGTTTTAATGTCAGACTTTCTTGCAGCCTCCAATAGGGTGAAAGCGCCGAAAATGTCGGTCTTGATGAAATCGTCAGGGCTTTGAATGGAGCGGTCGACAGCAGACTCTGCGGCAAAATTAATTATCACATCAACTTTTGGCACTACTCTTGAAACAATCTTTGAATCGCAAATGTCCCCCTTGACGAATTCAAAATTCTTGTTGGAGCGCAAGTCCTTGATATTATCCAAATTGCCGGCATAGGTCAGCTTGTCCAATACAATGACTTTAGCGCCTGGGTTTTTTTTCCAGAACCATTCTTGCAAAATGGCTCCCTATAAAACCGCAGCCGCCAGTAACGAGAAAATTCTCACTCATCAGTAATAGCGCCTTCCCATAATGCTGTATCTAAAACGCCAGGGGGTTATTAAAAAACTTAATGGTTCAACTTTCACGCCATTTATCCAGCGATTATTAAAAAACCTTGCCAATCTTCAAACTATTGGCATGGAATTGAAAAAAAGCGCGCAGAGAGCAAGAATTTCGGTAGTCATTCCAATGTACAACGCTGCAGGGACTATTGAAGAATGCCTTGAGTCTCTTTCAAGAATGAATTTTCCAAAAAAAGGCTTTGAAGCAATAGTGGTTAATGATGGGAGCAAGGACAATTCTTTAGGATTGGCAAGGCGCATCGTAAAAAGGAATTTTAACTTTCGCCTTCTGGATTTGGGGAAAAATTTCGGCAAGATTACTGCAAGAGAGCAGGGCGTGAAGGCAGCAAAATACAGCCTTATTGCATTCATTGACGCTGACTGCAAAGCGGACAAAAACTGGCTGAAAGAACTTGCAAATTCTGGAAGCAGGCAGGTTATTGGGATAACTTTCAACAATCCCAAAAGAAGCAAGGTTGACTTGTTCTTTCATCTTGTGCGGAAAAAATACTATTACTGGCCTTCAAGAATTGAGGAAGTTTCTTGGGGGAATTTCCACAAAGCGCCTAAAGGCACTGAAAACTTCCTCTGCGACAAGAAGCTGTTTTTGGAATGCTCCCCAAAAATCAAGGGCAGGACAGTGAATGACGACACGCTAATAATGGCCAATATTTTGAAAAAAAAGGCAGGGATTGTAATGAATCCTTCTGCAAACGTCACCCATCTTGAAAGAGATTCCCTGGAAGGAGTGTTTAAGCAATGGCAGCTTCGCGCCTTGACTTTCTGGAACTATTTCATTCAAGAGCAAAAAAAGCAAAACCAAGCGTTTGGAATTTTTGCGCTCGCGTGGGTTTTCCTTGCAGCGCTAACCTGGCTAAACCCTTTATTCCTAGTATACCTTGCAGCAATTATCGCAATCACGGACTTTTTCTCAAGCCTTTACTTCATTGAAAAACCCGGTCAGTGGATTCAATTTTGGAGAGTTGGCATTGTAATGAAGGCAGGGTTTGCGAGCGGAATCATAAAAAGCAGGAAAAAATTCTGGAAGTTATGGACCGCAAGCCTTCTGGCAATCCTGATATTAAGGCTGGTTTCCTAAAAGCCTCAAGGCATGCTTCCAGTCATTGATTGAAAAAACCTTCAACAAGTGAAGCAGCAAGGCAAACAAGCAAGCAGCAATCAAGAATTCAAAAAACAAGCCAATGCCTTCAAAAGCTAAGGCTTTAGAAACAGCAAAAACAAGCAATCCGCACGCTAAAGTCTTGAAGGCTTTCCCAAAATCAGGCAGAAAGCCCGCGGTTTTTTGGAAAACAAGCAACGCTAAGAAAAAGCCAGCCAGCAGGGATATTGAAAGCGCTGCGGCAATTCCAAAAAGCCCCAAAGGCGCCAGGAAAAAAGTCAGCAAAAACTGCAGCGCCAAAACCGCAAGCGCTATTGAAAAAGCCCTGAAAGGCTTTCCGACAGCCATCATTGAAACAACAAGCAGGAAAAATAGGGAGTAAATGCTAGCGCCAAAAAGCAAAGCCTCTAAAGCAGGAACAGCAGGAAGGAATTCTGGAGAAAAAGCCAGGAGCAAGACCTCGCCAGGATTTGCCAAGAAAAAAGCAGCAAAAANNGAATCCCGGAAGATCCTGAAGGAGACAGGGCTTTTGCAAAAAACAAGTCCAGATTATTCAGCAAGTGCAGCGCAAGCGTTGTGAGAAAAACCCCAATGCTAAAATGCAGAAAATTTTTAGCCTTAAGCCTTGAAGCGCTTTTCCCTTTGGAAAACAAGGACTTAAAGCATGCCAAAAATCCCAAGGCCAAAGCAGCAAGCACCGCAATTATAAAGCCGCCAATAGCCCCAAACAATCCAAAACCTAACAACGGAAGCGCTAGCACAAAGGCAAGCTTTAACACATAATAAGAAGATTCCAAAAAAGCCTGCCTCTTGAAAGAATGCAAGCCATTAAGGAAACCAACCAGCACTGAAAACTCAAGCTGAAGCAGTATAAGGATTGAAGAAAATTGGATTAACGGCGTTAATGAAGAATCATTCAAAAGCAGCGCAAGCAATCCTGAAGCAAGAAAAAAAATTACTGAAAGCACTAGTCCAGCAATGAAAAAAACCCGCAAAGAATGCAGTGCAAGAGAGCGCAANNGCCTTGGGTGCTTGGGAAGCAAATTTTGAAACAATCTGCCTTGCAGAATCCCCAAATACTACAGTAACCACTGAAACCAACGCTATAATCACTCCATAGGTTCCGAAATCCTCAAGCGTTAGGATGCGTGCAAGGCCGAAATAAATCCCATAGCCTGTGATAAAAAAGATTGCGTAAGAGAACAGCAAAAGCAAGGCTCCCTTTCCTAAAGAAGTCATTCAACCAGTGCTCCAATTCAGGCTTTTTTCTGCCTCAAAAAAGTGGAAGCGTTATGCAAAGAGTCAAAAGTGCCGGCATCGCTCCAAAATCCTTCCAGAACCCTTGCCTTCAGGCTTCCGCTCTTCAGGTATGCATTGTTAACGTCTGTAATTTCTAACTCTCCGCGAGCGCTAGGCTTTAAGGCGCGAATTATTTCAAACACGTTCTCGTCATAAAGGTAAAAGCCTGTTACAGCAAAGTCAGACTTTGGCGATTTGGGCTTTTCTTCAATTGAAACAACACTATCGCCTTTCAGTTCGGCAACGCCAAAACGCTCCGGGTCTGGAACTTTTTTCAAAAAAACGCATGCTCCGCGCTCTTGCTTTTCAAACCAGCCCACAGTTTCCTTGAAAGAGTCTTCAAAAACATTATCCCCTAAAACAACAGCAAGCTTGTCTCCGCAGCAAAAGCCTTCAGCCAATCTCAAGGCTGCTGCAATCCCCAATCCCTGGATTTCATCCTGAACCCTGTAGGAAATGTTGGCGCCGTACTTTGCGCCACTGCCAATTAGAATGAGAAAATCTCCTGCGCTTTGCGGGTCTATCACCACCATAATGTCCTTGATGCCTGCATCAAGCATTGTTTTCAAAGGGTAAAAAATCATTGGCTTGTCATAA
>DUFJ01000043.1 GCA_013331925.1 Candidatus Iainarchaeum sp. | reverse complement strand
CTGGCTTTTTTCGCTACGTCAGCATATTATTATCCACTGCTGCCTGAAAGGATTGCAAGCCATTGGAATGCTGAAGGGAAAGTTAATGGCTTTATGGACAAAACAGCAGCCTTGCTGTTTTTGCCTGGAATTGCAGTGCTGCTTGCTGCCCTGTTTTTTGCAATTCCAAGAATAGACCCTTTGAAAGCAAACATCCAAAAATTCAGGGGGCATTTCAACAATTTCATCGTGCTTCTTTTCCTGTTCCTACTCTACCTCTACGCTTTAACTATCGCGTGGAATTTGGGATTGCGGTTTAACATGATACAGTTTTTGGCTCCTGCTTTAGGCTTGTTGTTTTTTGGAGTTGGAGCGCTGTTAAAGCACGCAAGGCAGAACTGGTTTATTGGAATAAGGACTCCTTGGACTTTAAGCAGCAGGAAGGTTTGGGAAAGAACGCACGAGCTTGGAAGCCTGCTTTTCAAGATTTCAGGAATCATCGCAGTTTTTGGGGCTTTTTTTCCAGAGGCTGCGCTTTTCCTGGTTTTGGTGCCTTTAATAGTTTCAGTAATCTACCTTACTGTTTTCTCTTATTTTGAGTTCAAGAAAGAGAAAAACAAGAAGCAGGATTAAGGCTTTTAACGAACCAAAAAGGTTTTTAAGGACAGGAAGAGAATAGTATTACAGCTTGCCAAATTAAAAAGGGGGTTTTTAATGAGGAAGATGTTAGCGATTGCCTTAATTAGTGCAGTGCTGTTTGGGATTTTTGCTATTGCAGGCTCTGGAAACAACGAGAGAGGGCCTTTGGAAAAAGTCACATTCATCCACTACAAGAAAGATAACTCTAATGGAAATGCTTACGGAAGAGCAAAGCCTGGCGGAACAAGCTGTTACTCTTTTTTGAGCAGCGGAGCAAAATGGAAGACAGTTGAAGATTATTTGGTAAATCCTTCAAACTCTGACGCCTTGAGCGAAAGCTTTACGCAAGCAGCAGCTGATGCTGGAGTTGCAGAATGGGAAGCTTATGCAGGAAACATTTTCGGAAACTCAAGCGTTGATTACACAGCATCCTACAATAACGGAAACTTGGACGGAAAAAACACAGTAAGCTTTGGCACTGAAGACCCTGGAGTGATTGCAGTAACAACAGTTTGGGGCTATTTTTCAGGGCCTCCAAAATTCAGAGAACTAATTGAGTGGGACTTGCTCTACAATGACGAATACTTTACATTTGGGGACGCTATAGCAAATCCTGCATTGATGGACTTGCAGAATATTGCAACTCACGAGCTAGGGCATTCCGCAGGATTGGCTGACTTGTACAATTCCTGCATTGAAGAGACAATGTACGGGTTCAGCTCTGAAGGCGAAACTAAAAAGCGCACCTTGAATTCTGGAGACATTGCTGGAGTCCAAAAGCTTTACTGAGCCTAAAAAACAATTAGGCTCTTTCTTTTTCTTTTTTTCCTTTCCAGAATACTGTATATGGAATTCTTGAAAGTATTGCAGGAAAGGCGGTCTGTGAGAAGGTTCAAGCCTGAGGCGGTGCCTGAAGAAAGCCTGCAAAGAATTTTAGAGGCTGCGAGAATAGCGCCAAGCGCTGGAAATTTGCAGGCTTTCAAAGTGTTTGTTGCAAGAAGCGAGGAGAAAAGAAAGGAATTGGCTGACGCAAGCTTTGGCCAGAGCTTTGTGGCAAAGGCGCCGATAGTTTTGGTTTTTTGCGCTGATTTGAAGGCAAGCTCTAGAGTGTACGCTGAAAGAGGAGAAAGGCTTTACGCATTGCAGGACGCTTCGATTGCTGCAACTTTTGCAATGCTTGCTGCAGTTGATGAAGGATTGGCAAGCTGTTGGGTTGGGGCTTTTGAGGACGAGAAAGTGAAAAAGATTTTGGAAACAGAACTGCAGCCTGTTGCAATTTTTCCAATAGGGTTTGCTGATGAAAAGCCAAGAAAGGCAAGAAGGAAAGAATTGAAGGAATTATTGAAGGAAGCTTAAGCTGTTTTTTCATTTGGAAATTTTCATCTCAAAATCGCTTTTAGGGCTTTTTTTGGATATGGAGACTTTTTGGCCTTTCTTGAACTGAAGGCTTGAGAACAAGTGAAGGTAGTAATGCTCGTGCGGTTTTTCAGGCCCAACGCAAGTGCAGGAAACAGCGTTTATGTGCGCTGAAACGTTCTTCTTGCCTATTTTTATTTTGAACTCTTTCCCCAATTCTGGAAAGAGCTTGAGCTTTGGCTTGTCTATGAAGACAGCGTTTTTTTGCGCTTCTTCTTTGGAAACCTTTCTGGAATACTTCATGATTAAACTCTCCTGTTATTAGAGGCTTTCTGGTTTTTTAAACCTTTTTTCAAAGCCACTATCGCGCGAGGGCTTTTAAGCAGGGAAAGCCATTCCTGCCTTAGCCTTGGCTTTTCAGAGCCGATTATCCTGACTGTTTCCCCGGCGTTCAAGGCTTTCTCTATGGATTGCTCCTTGCCATTCACAACGCTTTTCCAGCAATGATTGCCAAGAGTTATGTGGATTGAGTACGCAAAGTCTATTGAAGTGCTGCTGAAAGGAAGGACTATGGGATCGCCTTTTGGGGTAAAGACAGTTATGTCTCTTTTAAGCTCTAAGTCCAAGACCTCCATGAAAAACTTTCGGTCCTTAAGCAGGGAAGGCTTGAGGAATGACTGCAGCCATTCAAGCTTCTCGTGCAATAATTTTTTGTTTTTCATTCCAGGATTCCTGAAAAAACAAATTATGCCATAATTTGCTGTCTCGAGCATTTCAAAAGTGCTGATATAGCATTTTACCTTCTGGCCGTTAGGGCCTATGACTTTAGTGTGCAACGCCTGGTACAAGCCGTGCTCCGGAACTGCAATGAAGTCCTTGAATTTTCCAGGAACAGGCTTGAACAATGAGTGTAGCTTCCCAAGTATTGAATAACAGTTTTCAGGAGTTGTTGTAAGAATGTAAATTATGAGAAAGTCCTCTATCTCCATTGGCTCTTTTCCGGTATGCTGGCATTTCTGGTCCATTGCAAAAGTGCTCTTCAAGGATTTGGAAAACATTACAGGAATTCCTGCCTTGGAGCATTCGGCCTTCAGCTTTGCCTGCAGGATTCCAGAATGCTTTTCAAGCAGCCTTTTTTTCGAATTCGCGAGCTTTTTGAGCTCTTCAAAACGTTCAGGATGCAAGGTTTTGAAAGCAAGGTCTTCAATCTCGAACTTTACCCTGTGCATTGAAAGCTTGTGCGCCAAAGGCGCGTAAACAGTCAATGCCTCCAATGCAATCCTTTCCCTGTCAGGCCTTGGAAGATGATGTAAAGTCTGCAAATTGTGGATTTTGTCCGCAAGCTTGATTATTAGAACGCGCAGGTCTTTAGAGGCTGCAAGCAAGAGCTTTTCAAGATCCTCAACGCGTTTTTGGCTTTTTCGAGTTTTTGAAGCAATGATTGCCAGCTTTGAAACTCCCTTCACTAACTCTAAAACTCCAGGACCGAACTTTCTCTTCAGGTTTTGCTCGCTAGTTTCAGTATCCTCCAAGCAATCATGCAGCAAGCCTGCAGCTATTGTTTCAGAATCCATTCCCCAATCCGCAAGCCTTAAAGCAGTGTCCAAAGGATGAGTGAAAAACTGCTCTCCGGAAAGCCTTTTCTGGCTCTTGTGCGCCTGGAAGGAGAAAAGGAATGCTTTTTTCACGAGCTTCAGGTCAGGCTTTGGGCTCTTTGCCTTTATCGCATTAAGCAGAGCCAAGTACTCTTCCCTGAACCTTGAATAAGGCATTTCAAAAAACCAGCCGTTTACTCTTTTAATCTAAGGAAAAAGCCTTTAAAAAACAAGCATTACTTCAAGAGCCAATCTCTATTAAATATCTTGAATACTATGGCATTATGCGGCTGAATTTTTTCCATAACATTAGGCGTTTAAATCCCCTCAAATTTTTTTCACGAGACAGAGAAAAGCAGCCCAAAAATATTTTGATACAACTTCCACCACCATTGCCAAAAGAACTTGTTGAAAGATTAAAAGCAAATGTCATAAAAGCAAAAGCTTTGGGCCATAATCCTCATTTTGCTTTGGGTAGAATGAAAAACATTGACCACAGAAAAACGCTTGCACCAGGACTCAGTGAAACAAATACAATACAGCCTAGCCGCAGGGTAAGAGAAATGAATGTTTCCAGAAATTTTCCAAACACTGAATTGGTTATAAAAAGCGTTCATGCTGGAAGTGCACAAGAAATAGTAAGCATTATTGAAAGGCAGGTCAGAGAACACAAGAAGTTAAGCCCAAAACGATATGTGCTGGTTTCTTTAAGCGCACATGCGATTGACTGGAACTTGATAGCCATGCCCAAAATTGAAGCTCCAACCGTTCTCGAGATTTTGGGCCCATCAGAAGAAACGCATCTTGAAGGGATAACCAGAAGAGGAACGCAATTTTTTAAACGTTTGAAGAGAACATGCGGAATTACAGAAAAACAATTGGCTGCTGCATTTAAAGAATGGTCTCGAATTGAAAAAAAGAGGGGATTTACAGAAGAAGAATTTGTCCAAAAAAACAATCTTCTGCTGCTTGGTTTCTCAGAAGGAAAATTCGTCTTCATGCCCTTGCTTGACCGTTTCTAAAAAAAAGCCTACATTTCCTCAAGCACTTTAATGCCTAAAACATCCAAGGCGTTTTCCAGGACAATCTCAACAGCCTTTACCAAAGCAAGGCGGGCTTTTGCTGTTTCCGGAGTTTCTGCACCTAAAACTTGAGTTTCATGATAGTAAGAGTTAAAGGCTGAGGAAAGGGAGATTAGAAAATGGCATAAAATATGCGGCGAGTAATTCCTTAAAGCCTGCTGAAGGCTTTCGGGAAATTTTGAAAGCAAGGAAGCGATTTCTTTCTCCCTCTCTTTCACGAGCAATGAAAGGTCGTGCTTTCCTGAAAGCAGGCTTTTTGGGGCTTTTCTCAAAATGCTTTTTGCCCTTGCAACAGTGTAAAGAAGGTAAGGGCCTGTCTCGCCCTCAAAACTTATGCTTTCTTCAGGATTGAAAGTGAAATCCCTTTGCGCCTCAATCTTCAAGAGGAAAAACTTCAANNTATCGCTTTTGCAATTCGGCGCTTGCAAGCTCTTCAAGGCTTGCAATCAAGTCGTCAGCGTCAACAACTTTCCCTTCCCTGCTCTTCATCTTTCCCTCAGGCAGGAAAACAAGGCCGTGGCTCAAGTGCGTGCATTTTTTCGCGAACGCAAAATCAAGCATTTCCAAAACCTTGAACAACTGCCTGAAATGCAAATCCTGCTCGTTGCCAACAACGTACAAGCTTTCCTCAAGCCTGAAGTCTTCAAACTTTTTCTTTGCCAGGAAAATGTCCTGCGTTATGTAAATGCTGCTTCCGTCAGCCCTCAGCAATACCTTGTCAGTCAGGCCGTGAGCTTGCAAACGCGCAATTACTGCTCCAGTATCATCCTTTTCAAAAACTTTTTTCTTCAAGCCTGAAAGCACTATCTGCTTTCCCCCCTTGTAGATTTTGCTCTCAAAATATTCCTTGTCAAACCTTATGCCTATTTTTTTGAAAGTGCTCTCAAAGCCTTCCAAAGCCCAAGAGTTCATTTTTTTCCAAACCTGCATTACGCTCTTGCTTCCTTTCTCCCACTTGTTAAGCAATTCCAAAGCCTCTTCCTCTAACTTAGGCTCCGAGGCTGCTTTTTGCGAAAACATCACGTAATAGTCTCCAACAAAATGGTCTGGTTTCTTGCCTGCCTTTTTCGGAGTCAATCCTTTTCCCCATTTGGAGTAAGCGAGCATGCTTTTGCAAATGTGCACTCCCCTGTCATTCACTAGAATGCTCCTGACAGGCCTGAAGCCTTGGGCTTCAAACATTCTGCAAACGCTCTCCCCCAAAAAAGCATTCCTCAAATGCCCTACATGCAATGGCTTGTTAGTGTTCGGGGAGACAAACTCAACCATTACCTTTTTTGCCTTTCCAACCTTTGCTTTTCCGAAATTTTTTCCCTCTTTTAAAACATTCCCCAAGGTTTCAGAAATCATCACTTCCTGCTTCAGGAAAAAATTCAAAAAGCCTCCAACAGCCTGCATCCTTTCAACGCTTTTTGGAAGCAGGATTTTTTTCTCAAGCTCAAGGGCAATCTCTTGCGGGCTTTTTTTCAATAATGGAGAGAACTTGAAGCAGGGCAGCGCAAAGTCTCCAAGCTTTCTGTCAGGCGGCTGCTCTAAAAAACGCAACGCTTCTTCCAATTTTAACTCTGGAACTGCTTTTTCAACCGCGAGCGCAATCTCCCTCTTGAAATCAATCATGGCAATCATTCCAAAAAAACATTGACTCCTTCCCTGATGCTTTCAGGATTATAGCCGCCCTCAAGCACTGCAAAATGATTGTAAGGAGTTACAAGTTCTTTAATCTTTTCAAAAGAGCGCTTTGTGAGGCTGAAGCCCAAAGCACTGGCTTGAGCTTTTGCAGTGAAGTCTTCTTTTGAAAGCTCGCTTTCTTTTCCAGAGCCCAAAAAGCCTTTAGCGCTGAAGTCTTTATAGTAAGAGTCAAAGCCTGCGGAAAGTGCAACAACATCAGGCTTGAAGGCCTTTAATGCTGGAGAGAGCTTTTTTTCCAAAAGCCTCACATACTCCACATCCCGACAGCCTGCGTTCAATGGAATATTAGTGAAGTTTTTTCCGCTATCCATCCCTGTGCCAGGATATATTCCAGCTTGGTGTGTGGAAAAGTAAAAAGCATTAGGCTCTTTTTCCAGAATCTCTTGAGTGCCATTCCCATGATGCAGGTCAAAGTCAAAGACAAAAACCCGCTGGCCTTTTTGAAGCAGGCGTTTTACAGCGATTGCAATATTGTTGAAAATGCAAAAGCCTTCCCCGCTTGCAATTCCAGCATGATGGCCTGGAGGCCTTACTAGAGCAAATGCATTTGATTCCGAAGCCTGGACTGCTGCGGAAACAGCATAACAGGCTGTTTCAAAAGAGTCAGCGCAAGTGAAAGTGTCTTGGGAAAGCCACAACTGCTTTTTGCAATACTCTTTAACAAGGCTGATGTACTGCCTGCTGTGGCATAGCTCAAGGTATTGCTCGCCGTTAATCAAGCGCGTTTCTTCCTCGCTTTGGAAAAACTTCAGCCTTTCAGGGCTTTCAGGATGGCCTGCATTGCAGGAATGGCCTAAAAACTTGCTGTTGTAAAGCAGTTTCATGCAAGATTAAGGCAAGGGAATGAAT
>DUFJ01000022.1 GCA_013331925.1 Candidatus Iainarchaeum sp. | reverse complement strand
AAAGCGCTGGGCTGCTGAAAAAGAAAGTTTCAAAGGCTTTTTGAAAAGCGTTTCAGACTCCAGGATGAGAAAAAGTTTGGAAAAGGCTTCCGAGAAAGAATGGTTTAAGCATTTCCTTTATGCGGTAATGGTTGCTGAAGAGAGAAGCGCAGCAAAGTCAGCGCTTATAGAAATGAGCGTTAGAAATCTCGGTAGGCAGGAATACCTGGAATGGGCTAGAAAGTTTGGGCTTTCAGAAAAGAGGCTGAAATTATGAAAGAGAACATTTTTTCAAAAGCCTCAAGGATTAAGGAATTGTTCAAGAACGAAAGCGTGCTTTATCCTGAATTCCTGCCTGAAAGGCTGCCTTTCAGGGAAAGCCAGATTGATGAATTAGTGTATGCCTTGAAGCCTTTGAGCGAGGGAAGAAAGCCAGGGAATGTTTTTGTTTTTGGAAAGACAGGCACTGGAAAGACAGCCACCGTAAAGTATGTCTTGAAAGACCTGCAGGAATATTCTGACAGGGTAAAGGCATTGTACCTGAACTGTTTTGAGAAAAACTCAAGGCATTCAGTGCTTGTAGAGCTGGCGAATTTTTTAGGAAATGCGGTTCCTGAAAGAGGGATTTCAACAGCTGAAGTGTTTGCAGACTTGGTGGAGGCTTTGAAGGAAAGCTCTTTCACTCCGTTAGTGGTTTTGGACGAGTTTGACCAGCTTTTGGCAAATGACGGGGAAGAACTGCTTTATGATTTGCTGCGCACTATAGAGCAAGGCTTGAAGCCTATCCCGATAGTGATTATTTCAAACAATCAGGAACTGCTCGCCCGCTTGGAGCCTAGAGTGAAAAGCAGCCTTCAGGCTTTACAGCTTTGCTTCGAGCCTTACACTCCAGTACAGCTGAAGGAAATTCTAAAGCAAAGGGGAGAGTACGCTTTCAGGCCTGGAGTTTTGGAAAAGGATGTTATCGGAGTTGCAGCAGCACACGCTGCAAAGCTTGGGGGAGATGCAAGGATTGCGTTAGAGAGCCTGCTGAAGGCCGGAAGGATTGCTGAGAAAGAGAATTCTTCAAAGGTTGGATTGAAGCATTTGAGGCAGGCTTTTGAAAGCATTGATTCTTCAATCGGAAGGAAAAAAATTCCCCTGCTCTCAAAGGACGAGCAAGCGTTGCTGGCAATCATTGCTGGAAAGGAAAAAGGAGTTGATTCCGGAACGCTGTTTTCAGCTTTTGAAAAAGCAGGAGGCAAGGTTTCAAGCAGGCGCTTTAGGGAGATAATTTCAGGCCTGGAAATGCAAAAAGTCATTACAGCAAAAACAGCAGTGAAGGGAAAGGGAAAGACACGCATGATAAAGCTTGCAGTCAAGAAGGAAACGCTTGGCTTTTAGGCTTTTTAAAGCCCCGAACCAGTAATATTTAAATACCATTCACGTTAATGAGTTAATATTGGAGTGTTTTTTTATGCCAGTTACTAAGGTTCCTACTAAAAGAATCAAGAGAGAGATAAAGACCTTGAGGAAAGGCCTGAAGGCTGAAAAGAAAAAGACAGCAAAGGTTGCCAGAAAAGCCGCGGCAAAAACAGCTGTTCTTTCCAAGGAAATGGGCAAGTTAAAAGCAGACTTGTCAAATCTTGCGAAAAAGAAAGCTTCAAAAAAGCAGCTTTCAGAATACAACCTTTTTATGAGAAGGCAGTTGAATGGTGGAAAAACCTTCAACCAGGGAGTTAAGCTTTGGAAGGCTTACAAGAAAGGAAAGCCTTTAGTGAAGACTAGGGTAGTGAGAAAGACCGTTGTAAGAAGGGTTAGAGTGCCTGGAAGGACTAAAATAAAATACAGAACAAGGACTATTGTAAAAAGAGTGAGGGCAAAGCCCAGGGTAATTACTAAAACAAGGACTATTGTAAGGAAAGTGCCTGTCACGAGAACTGTTGTGAAAACAGTCAGGATTCCAAGCGCCAGGGCAGTGCCTTCAGCTGGAATTTCCGAACACTCAATACAGGCAATAATTTCACGAGAGCTTGGAAAAGTTAGAGAGGCTGATGGAGTGAAGCTTTCGGACGAGGAATTGGCAGTAAGGCTTGTGAGCCTGTATTTTGAAGAGATTGCAAGAATGGGCTTCAAAAGGCAGCTGGAATTGGAAGACGTGATTAATGCGTACTATCACGCTTTGGGAAAATTGAAGGGCAGGAAGATTGAAGCTTCAAGAGAGCCGATAGTGATAGTAAAGCAAGAGCCAGTTCTTGAGGGCAAGCAATAAAACCCTTTCCCTCTTTTTTTATTTCAGAGGTTTTTTCAATGGCTGTAGAGTTTGGAGAATTCAAAGGAAACAAAGTCCTAACCATAAAGAGAGACGAGAATGACCGCTATCCTTTCACTTTCGGAAAGGCAAAGGCAAGGATGATTGTTGAAAACTTTGACGAAATAAAAAAGTTCGCGGAAGAAGACTAAGCCCTGTGGATTATTTCAATCGCGTCCCTGTTTTTCAGCAAGTGGTCTTTTCCGACCATTTGCTTTGTTTTAACGTCAATGGCTCGGATGAAATTGTTCCCAAAGTCAGTGTGAAGCTTGAATGCAAAATCCAAGACTGTGGAGCCTTTAGGCATTATGTAACAGTCTGTAAGAATGTTTCCAAACTGGTCCGCAAGCTTTTTCGTGCCTGCTGGAAACACAGCAACGCATTGCAATAGTTCAAAAACTGCTTTTTCCAAAACTTCCTGAATTCCAGTATTTGCGAATTTTTCAAGAACGCTTTTTTGAATGTACTCCAGGCCTTTCTTTTGCTTTTCATCCAGTTCTGCCAAAACCTCAAAAGCCTTGCTTCCCGGAAGATAGCGGATTTTCTTCTCCTTTGCTGCTTTTTTCAAGGCAAGTTCTGAAATTGCGGAGCAGGCGATAATGAGCAAGTGCGGGAATTCTTTTTTCATTCTTTCAATGTTTGCTGTGGAGTTTGGAAGGTCTGACTTGTTTGCTGCTATGACGATTGGCTTTGAGGCAATTCGCAATTGCTTTGCAAACTCTCTCTTCTCGCTTTCATTCCATAACTCGAGCTTTTTTTCCTCCAGGCCTGCCTTGTGCAATGCGGTTTCAATCTTTGTGGAGTTTGCGCCAATGCCTGAAAGGTTTTGGCTCATCAGCTCCAAAAGCTTCAACTTTGATTCAACCGGAGTCTTGTAGAACTTGCGCCAGTTTTTTTCCAAAACCCCAAAAAACCACTCGTCAATCTCTTCCTCCAAAAACTTGACGTCATTGCTTGGATTGTAAGAGCCTAAAGCCACTGGCTCGCCTTCAGCGTTAATGCTGCCTGAAGCGTCAACTACATGAACCAAAACGTCGGCTTGCGCCAAGTCGCTCAAGAATTGGTTGCCTCTTCCTTTTCCCTCATGCGCTCCTGGAACAAGTCCTGCAACATCAATCAATTCCACTGGCACATAACGAGTTCCATTCTCGCAATAGCCAGTGCGAGGATTGCACTTTACTCCAAAATCCTTGTCAATGCATTCCACTCTCACAAATCCGATTCCCTTGTTGGGCTCAATGGTAGTGAATGGATAGTTAGCTATTGCAACGTCAATCAAAGTTGCTGCGGAGAAAAAACTTGACTTGCCGCTCGAAGGCTTGCCTACGATTCCAATTTGCATTTTCATTACCTCACAAAAAACCTTTGCCTGCCTTTTTTTGAACGTTTAAACATTGTCCTTTTTTTCATACTTTCAAAATACTTTCCTCGCGCTTTAATGCCGTCAAATCTTGGCAGGTTGTATGCTTTGCCTTTCAAGCCTTGCAAATACTCCTTGCTTCCAAAGATTGGCACAGCACCATGGCTTAATATTTCTGCGATTGATTTGAAGTCGGCAGCAAGAACTGAGTTGGCTGTTGAAAGATACTGTAAGTTTTCGAACTCACTCTGGCTAAGAACTGAATCGTTTATTTCAGCATTTAGCTTTCTCTTAAATTCTGACTCCAGCTCTCGGGCTTTTTTTCGATTTTCAATACTTTTGTCCGAACTTGAATGTGGTCGCAAGTAAACCAACACCAAGTCAATGTCTGATTCCGGCAACGCCATGTTTGCTGCAACGCTTCCGGCAATAAAGGCAGCTTTCAATTCTTCTCCAAAAATCTTGTGCAATTCCTTTACAAAAAGCTTTGCAATCCTGAACTTTCTCCTTGAAGGCGTCACTTGGTGAGGCATGATTGATTAGGATTATTAACGTTTTTTATTAGAAATAGTCTCGTATGGACTCTTTCGCAAGGCAGGCTTTGTGGACTGAGACTCATTGCCCAAAAGCCTTCGAGGATTTTGTAGGCAATTCTGCGGCTGTAAAGGAAGTAAGAGTTTGGGCTGAAAACTGGAAGCTTGGGAAAAAAGGAAAGCCCTTGCTGTTTCACGGCCACACAGGCTCCGGAAAGACATTACTTGCGGAAATCACAGCAAGAGAGAACGCTTGGGAGCTGTTCGAGCTTAACGCTTCAGACTTCAGGACCAAGGACATTATTGAAAGGATTGCTGGAGCAGCAGCTTTGAATTCAAGCTTTTCAGGAAAGTTAAGGTTGGTGCTTTTGGATGAGGTTGATGGATTGCAGGGAACTGCGGACAAGGGCGGAGCGGCAGCAATCGGCTCTCTTTTACGGCAGGCCTCGCAGCCTGTAATTCTGACAGCCAATGAAATTTATGGAGATGCTGGAAAAAAGCTTTCAGGCATTAAAACCCATTGCGAGCTTGTAAAGTTTGAGAAAGTTTCCTATCTTTCAATCGCAAAGTTTTTGCAAAAAGTCTGCGATTCTGAAGGAATTGATTACGACCAGAAAGTGCTTTCAGAACTTGCAAAGGCAAGCAATGGAGACTTTCGCTCCGCGCTATTGGACTTGCAGACCGTTGCGGAGCATTCCAAAAAAATAACATTGCAGGACTTGAAAGACCTGGGCTTTAGGGAAAGGCAGCAGGATGTGTTCAAGGTTTTGCAGAAGATTTTCCACGCAAGAAGCATCCAGGAATGCCAGAACGCGCGCTTTTCAGCGGACATTGACCATGAAATGCTGCAAAGGTGGATTGAGGAAAACATTCCAAGGCATTTTTCGCAAGCTGACGACAGGGCTAATGCATTCAATTTTTTAAGCAAGGCAGACCTGTTCAACGGAAGGATAATGAAAAGGCAGCATTACGGTTTTTTGAGATATTCCACGGAGCTGGCGACTTCCGGAGTTGCATTACAGCGCGAGCATCACTATCCTGGGTTTGTAAGCTATAAGTTTCCAAGCATGATTTCAACTCTTGGCGCTTCCAAAGGATTAAGGCAACAGAAGAAAGCGATTGCTGAAAAAATGCGCTCTAAAATGCACGGCAGCGTAAAGCGCATAGCAAGCGA
>DUFJ01000051.1 GCA_013331925.1 Candidatus Iainarchaeum sp. | reverse complement strand
TGGGGCAAAAATGTTCTGTCCAGGAACTCCGGAAACAGTTCCGTCAGGATTCACTGTGGGAGAGACTCCATTCTTGAACTGGTCATTCAAAGGAATTAATTGCCCATTCTCTGCAAAGTACTCTCCAGTGTCAGGGTTGAAGTAAAAGCTTCCGTTCCTTCCTTGCGCGGAAAGCAAGTTTTGGGGATCTCCATTATAGGTAAGCACTGGCTTTCCGTCAGGCGCTGAAAAATCCAAGGTGTGCTTTTTTCCATCAGCTGTCTCAAACTCTACTCCAGTTGGAGTTTGCTTTAAAGTTCCAGGCTTTATTTCCTGGTCGTAAATTTCCCCAGTTGCCTTGTCAATGGTGCGGAAATGGGGCTTGCATTCTGGGGCAGGTCCTGAATAAAACATGAAGATTTTCTTGTCTGTCTCAAAAACCTGGAACGGGCCGTTCATTTCCAAGCCTTTATTGAAGTTGTCAACTCTCTCCATTGAAGCTCCGGATTCCTTGTTTGCAACAAGAGACAGGTCTATTGCAGGCTCTGTACAGCCAGTGAGAGGGTTTTGCGCATTAGTGAGCTTTGCTTTCAAATCCTTGACGTCCTTGGTTGTTGGAATTGCCGCAGCGTGATGCTTGAGCCAGATTACAAGCTCGCCTGTTTGAGGATTGTAAACCATTTGGCCGTGCTCGAACTGGATGCTTTCAAGCAGTCCTGCATTCAGGCTCCTGCCCCGGAATTCTGAAACATTAACGTCTCTATTGCCGTAAATTTGCGCTATGGAGTTTGGGCCTTCTGCAACAAACCTTATAGGGCCTTCAACTATAATGCTGTCATTGTTTGGAGTGACTGTTGCAATTCCGGTTTCTATTGAAGTCGTCAAGCCAAAGGTTTGGGCTAAATTTTCTGAAACCATAGGCACTCCGGTCTGCTCCAAGACAGCCTGCGCGATGCAGTCCAAAACTTGCGGGTTTTTCACAAAGGTTTCCTTATTTGCTTGGGTCTCAAACATTAAAACCCCAGCGCCAGGCATTCTCATGCTTGTAAGCCTTTCCGGAATTTCCTTTGCAGGAATTTTGAAATTCCATTCCTCCATGCGCTGGAATTCAGGCCTTTTTCCATCCTCGTTCACTATTACTTTTCCATTGAGCGAAATCTTGCCTGTTTCATAGTTGGAGTTAAGCACGTTGCCGTCTTTTGTTTTAAGGTTTGTCTGGCCTTGAGTGCGATAGCCTGTCTGGTTCCATTCAACGCCTTCAAGCCAGAACCAGAAAAGCTTTTCCGAAACTGTCTGGCCGCTAGCCTGGCCTTTGGTTTTGAAGAATGCCTGCAAGATGTCCTTGTCCTGGATTTTGCTGATTATCTTATCAGTTGATTCCTTAATCCTGTCAAGGGAGTTTTGCACAACGCCTTGGCCGCCTTGCTTTTGCTGCAATTCTTCTGGAGTCAAGCCTTGGGCTTGAGCTTCCTCTTGAGGGCTTTCAACCTTTGTTCCAACGCTTGAGAGAAAGTTAGAGACAGCGTTCTGGCCTTGCTGTATGATGTCAGAGGCTTTTTCTGCTCCAGCTATTGAAGAGCTTGCTGTTTTTTCCTGGCCTTTGGCGTTTGGCACAAAATAATGGATGAAATAGCCTTCCTTGTCATCCACGCAATCATTGAATTTTGGCGCAAAGTAAACCTGCTGTATTGCTGTGACAGCAACTCCAGGCAGGCCGAAAAAAGCGTAAGCTAATGCTTCAGTGCCGCCTAAAATTGCAGCAGAGCCTCGAGCTCCGGTGTCAAACCCAAACATTGCCTCCTTAGTGGCGTCAGTGCAGGTTTCTTTCTTTCTAACAGAGTCTGCAATGTCTATAGTATTGCCTTGGCCTTCGGAAGTCTTTCCAGTCAGGTCCGAATGATGAGAGTAGGCAATGAGGGTTTGGCCTTTTTCCTTTGCCTTTTCAGTAACAGTGTCCTCGAAAATGAAAGAGTTCAACTGCTCTTTGGTGGTGAAGGAAAAGCTGAAGTCCTGGAAGTTTTGCGACTTTAAGCTTGCGGTGCAGGAAGAGCATTTTCTTTGAGGCCCGTAAAGGAAGAACGCCAAATTTTCAACATTTGGCCTGTAGCCTTCTCCAGTGATTTTGCTAAGCCAGGCAGCCCAAGGGGTTTTTTCCGCGATAGGGTCAATCACTAAAGCTTTCCAAGGAAGCTTGTTCAACAATTGCACGAAAATGTCTCCTTCATCGCTTCCGGCGTTTGAGAAAAAATCCACGAAAGCGTCGCTGTAAATGCTTTCAGTTCCCTGGCTTAGGGAAATTTCCGACCAAGTATCAGGCAGCCTGTACGTTGAAACTTCCGCAGACTCCAATCCCGGAGGCCCGCCTTTTTTCACGTACCAGTAAAGGAAAGGATACGCAGTCCATTTTGCAGCGCCCGCAAGACTGCCAAGATAGCTTTTCAAAAGCTCTTTCTCCTCAAGCAACTGCTTGTCAAGCAGTGAATAATATTTTCTTGAAGCCCAGCCTTTCTCTTTAAGAGAGGTAGTGAATTTTCCCACCTGCCTTTCAATAGAGTCAATCCTGGTCGGAGCCCATTCAAGCATTCTTCCGGAAAAGTTTTCAGGAGTTATGACCGAGTCCAAAGTTATTGCGGACTTGAAAACATCAACAGTCCCTGCAGTATTGGTTCTAATGTAAGTCAAATTGTCAATAGTTGCTGGCATGTAAGAGCCGTTCTGCAGCCTTACAGCTACTTGCTGTCCAGCATACTGGCCGCCTCTAACGCTTGCCTCGAAAGTGTCAAACGGAACTCCTGTAGAGAGAGCGGCTCCTACAGGATTTGCCTTGTAAACCTGCAAGGCTCCTGCAGCGTCTGATTCAAAAGAAGCCAGCCTTGGAGCTCTTGCGCCAAAACGCCCTGTTTCTGCAAACTCCTTAAACAAGTTTGAAGGAACGTTCTCGTGGGTTAATCTAACAAGCTGGCCTGAGGTCAGGTCTTTTACATAGGCTTCGTTCAGGCCAGTCCTATCGTTCTTGGCTATTGCTGCAGCAAAGTCAAAATGCGTTGCGCCATCATCCCAGTCCTTGACGAGTTTTGTCATGAATTGGCCTGCTTCTGTCTGCGTCATTGTTCCGGCATTCTTTTCAGCAAGGATAAAATCTTTCATCTGCTTTGAAGCCTGGGAATAACGATGCACTATGGCAGCCTGGTCAACGACTTTTCTCCTTAGCTCATAGGTGTTTAGTTTTTGCGCACTTTCTGCAAAAAACTTTTGCTCCCAATTGCTGTAAGAGCCGTCAAAAACAAATGCTGGCGGAGTGCCTCCAGGGCCTGAAGTGTACAGGTCATTGGTGAATTCCTGCAAAGTGTATTTTCTGGAGAGAAAATCAAATTTTTCAATAGGCTTTCTTCCAAGGCTTGCAAGGGCTTCGCTTGGGGTTGCAAAAGCCTTTACCTCTTTTTTCAATCCAGGAATTCCGCCTTTAAATCCCCAAAAGCCTCGAGCCTTTCCGGTTTTGAACAAGTAGGCTGTTTTTCCCATTAAAGTCGGAAAAATGTTTGAGAGAACAAGGCCTGAAGAAAACATCGCGTTAAAGTATTTGTCAAACATTGAGTAAGTGCTTATAAGGCAGGAATTGTTCTGGCAAGTTGTGCCCATGGACGCTTCAAAGCTTGAGGCCTCAACCCTGTTTTGCAGCGCATCACCTTGCACTCTAACAGCGGTCTGGAGTGGAATTTGAGAATTCTCCAGATTCAATTCATTCTCTGGAGTTGGCGAAGGGTTTTCAATTTCAAGCTCTGCGGAAAGAAAATCCAAAGTTTGCTGGCTTGTGCCTGTATTCTTGCCTCCTGCTGTAGGAAACAAGTCTTTCCAAAAAGCGGTCTTGACACCGGAAACTATTCCAGCGCCGTCATTCTTGAAAGTCAAGCCCTTGTCTCTGACCTGGCAGTTTTTATTCACGTCTCCGGCAGTTCCTTTACAGGTTCCAAGCCTTAAAGTGTCATCAAGAACAACGCCAATCGCAAATGCTCCCTTGCCTGAAAGATTCAAGGCCCAGGCAATTTCTGCAGGCTTTATCTCCTGGTTTGGGAATTTTTGCTTTAAGGCAATCTCTCCTTCAGTGTCAGGAAGCAATGCTGTATTGTTTTCTAATTCTTCCCTGTGAGTGTCTGCTGGAGCGTTAGAGTCTATGCTGTCAAAAGAAGGCACCTGCCTTCTCAAATCCAAAAGCCTCTGGTTTTCTGCATCAGTAAGCGTGGAAAGCCTGCAGGCGAATGAGGCAGTTGAAGGCTGGGCTATCTCATCAAGAAGGCTGTCTTGGGGCTGTTCTGCAGGAATTGTTTCCAAAGGAGTTTCCTGCGCTATCGCAAAGCTTAGTTGAGGCGCGAAAATCAATAGTATGAGGAGAATGTTGGCTATTTTTTTCAGCAAAAAACACACCTGGAATTTGTAAGAAATAACGCTTGATTCTTATTTAATTCTTTGCTAAAGCGCTTTTTAAAAACTAGAGAATCAGGCAAAATAAAGGAAATAAAGCAGGCCTGCTGGAATCCAAGGGAAAGCAAAAACAACAATTACCGCAACAACCATTGCCGTAAAGATTGAGGCATAAAATGCGAGAATGTTTGCGGACTTTTTCTTTGCAAGCTTTCAAAAAACCGCAGAACCTATCAGTTCCAAAGGCAGGAGCAAAAGGCTCAAAACCAGGGCAACAAAGAGCAAGCGCAAAATGGTTATCACTGAAAAAATAATCAAGTCAAGAAAGTAGTTTGCCTGGAAAGGCTGTTCAATCAGCTCTTCGCTATTTTCAGCTTCAATTATTTGCGTTTGAATTCCTGAAGGAAGGAAATCGTTTTGCGTAAAGCTCAAAACCTGCAGGAAGGGGATTAGATAAAGCACAAGCACTAAAAGAAACATTGCAATGAATGTTGAAATAAAGGAAGCTTTTATCCAGGAGAGCTTGAATTTTTTTGCAATCCTGCCCTTCAGCCTGCTGAATGCAATTACTGCAATAGTTCCAGGAACTGCAAGGATGAGCAGGAAAACAAGCAATGCGACGATTCCCCAAAGGGATTGCAACAAATCTGCCATATATGCAAGAATATTTATTAAGTGGTATAAATATTTTTAGTAATTACATGCCCTGGTTTGAGATTTTAGGCTTTGAGGCCTTAGAACTCATTGTTTTAGCTTATTTTGTAATAGGCTCTTACAGCCTTGGGTATTTGCTGTTGAGAACAGCACAGCCTAAGGTCAGGATTCTGGAAGAGAATTACAGGATTGGGTGGAGCATTATCTTCGGGCTTTTTTTCAGCATTCTATGGCTTGCTACTTCAATAGCTTTGGGAATGCAGGCATTGTTTCCAGTAGTGCTGACTATAACGCTCATAATTGCCTTGATAGCGCTTTCCTTGAGGAGAAGGTTTTTTGCTTCAAGAAAGCTTAATGTTGCAATCCCTAAAGAGAGAGCGCTCGCGCAGATAGTTTCTGAAAAAAGTGTTGACCAGCTTCTCTCAGACAAGCAGTTTATTCTCAACAAGAGCCTTAGCAGTGAGCAGGTTGAGAAGATAAGGGAATCCTTGAAAAAGAGAGAAGGAGATTCAGTTGGCCAGTGAAAGCCCGGAAACAGTTCCAAGAAGGCTAAGGCGCTTTTACAGGAAAGGCCAGGCTCCGGAAGAAAGCCAGGCGCCTTACGGAAAGAGCGTTGAGGAATTAAAGGAAGAGCTAAAGCAGAACAGCAGCGAGATGGCGGAAAAAGAGATAAGGCGGTTTAAGCAAAGGTTCAACAGGCTTCCGAAAGAAAGCGAGGGTGAAGAGATTGCGGAAAGCATTTACGAGCAGGCGAAAAAACAGGCGGCAATTGAAGGAATAGAGGGGGAAGAGCACGGAAGGTTCAGGCACGCAAGGCAGGCGCAGGAAGAAAAGGCCTCAAAGGAAGCAAGAAAGCCCAGGGCTCAAGAACCTTCAGGTTTTGAAGTCAGGGGAAAGCCTTCTGAAACAAGCATTGCAGAACTATTCAAGGATGAAAAGTTGTTGAGCGAAGAAAGCACCGGAAAAAAGAAGCAAAAAGAAATTGGGATTGAAGACTTTAACATTAACAGTGAAGAGTTGAAACAAAGCCTTGATGCGCTGCCTGAAGGCGAGGATTCAGAAAGCTTTTTCAAAGAGGTAGAGAGCGAAAAAAACTCCTGCCCTAATTGTGGAACAAAAACAGAGCACCTGGTTTTCTGCCCTGAATGCGGGGCAGCNNTGCGCAAAACAGGCAAAGGCAATTGACGACAAGGTAAGCTTTGTCTGCCCAAAATGCGGGAAAGAATTCAAGGCAAGAAAGATTGAATGAGGCACAGCAATTTGAAGCTTTTCTGCGCTAACATCATCATTACCCAGGTACGAGAGCGTTAATGACAATTTGAGATAAATTTATATAGCGGTTTAGTTTATGTGGTAGTGTGGGCATGATAGGCAAACGAATAATGCGGGCAAAGCCTTCAAATTATCTGATTATTATACCGGCAGTTGTATTTGCTATTTTCATCAGTGGATGTGTTGATGATAATATTATTTGCCCAACCTCGCCAGGAGACAAACTTTGCGGCTATTGCGCGGAAGACGCTGCGCTGAGCGACAATCCTCATGCTGGAAAGTGCAGGTATTGCCCTACAGGCACAGCCTGCGTACTCACGGATGGTATCTGCGGAGAACTATCCTGCAGGCAAACCAGCAGTGATGGAGGGGATGGAGGGATCAGTGGTGGGGATGGTGGTAGTGGCGGAACAACATACTATGCAAGCTGCAGCGGTTGTGATGGCCCTTATAGTACATAT
>DUFJ01000098.1 GCA_013331925.1 Candidatus Iainarchaeum sp. | reverse complement strand
TTTCCTGTTTTTAATGTTTCTGCTTTAACTGGCTTTTATTTCGTCAATTCACTTTTGCTTGTCAGTACTAAAATTAGTGCTATTAATTCTACTACTGCAATGATTGCGGTACCAATAATTCCTAAACCTACCTGGCCTTCAAGTTCTTTTGGAAGGATGTTTGGTACGATAAGGAGGATTAACGAGAAAGCAAACCCAGCAATAATATCAATAATAGGAATTGCAATTCCGAGTTTGAAGCTCCATTTCCTTCTAAAAAATAATCCCACAGAAAGAATCAAGAACAAAACTGTAAAAACAATACTATATGTTGTACTAAACAAAAGATATTGATAATTTAGAAAATTTGGGATTACACTAGAAAGAATAACTAACCCGATTATCCCTAAGAGATTTAGTAAGAATAGTAAAAGCCAGATAAGACCTGCAATTATTGGTTTTGAGCCCATGTGTTTTTTATCACATTTTTAAAGTATTTAAGATTTTGTGATATATAAACATTATGAAAGAGCGCTTTTTAGAGCTTGACGCCTTGCGCGGGATTGCANNTTAAGCCTTTCAAAAGGCAGGAGTTTTAAGCATTTTTTGGAAAGAGGAGTGAAGATTTTTGCATTAGGCTTGATTATTACCGCCTTAACCTTGCTGCTTTTTCCGCAAGAGACAATCTGGTTTGGGGTTTTGCACTTGATTGGGGTTTCTGTAATTCTTGCCTTTCCATTCCTGAAATTCAAAAGGCTTAATGTTCTGCTCGGGTTTTTGATTATTGCAATTGGCTTGGTTTTGTGGAATTTGTCTTTTGGTTTTTCCTGGCTTTTGCCGCTTGGCTTCCAGCCTGAAGGTTTTGTAAGCTTTGATTATTTTCCAATCCTTCCATCTTTTGGCGTGGTTTTGCTAGGGATTGCTTTAGGCAATTGGGCTTACGCTGGCGGAAAGAGAAGCTTCAAGCCTTTAAAGATTGAAGGCTCAAAGCCTGCAAGATTCATTGCTTTTTTGGGAAAGCATTCCTTAATGATTTACGTTTTGCACCAACCTGCTATTATTGCTCTCTTGCTATTAATGCCTTAAGCATGCTTTAATAGTTTTTTGCTCTTGAAAAGTATTATGGTTTTTTGAAAATGCCTGAATCTAAAGTTTTGGACCTGGCTATTCTGGGCACAGGCCCTGGAGGCTTGAGTGCTGCAATCTATGCCGGAGTCTACAAGCTGGATTTTGCTGTAATTGGAAAGGATTACGGCATGCTTGCAAACTCTCACGAGATAATAAACTGGCCTGGAACAAAGTCAGCGCCAGGGCTTGAGATAGTGCAAAAGATTAGGGAGCATGCTGTTGAGGTCTTTGGGGCTAAAATAGTTGATGACGAAATTGTGTCAGTGAAAAAGCTTGACGGAAACTACAGCCTGCAAACAAAGAACGGCAAAAAGCTTGAAGCTAAAGCCTTGATTGTTGCTACTGGATTGATGAATAGAAAATTGGGGATTGGGGAGGAAAAATTCATCGGGAAAGGCGTTTCTTACTGTGCAACCTGCGATGCTTCATTCTTCAAAGGCAAGGTTATTGGAGTGATTGGAGGCAATGATTCTGCAGCACAAGCTGCATTGCTTTCTGCAGAGTATGCGAAAAAAGTTTACGTTTTTTACAGGAGGGAAGCTTTGAGATGCCAGCCAATCTATCTTCCAAAGCTTGAAGCCAAGAAAAATATTGAAATAGTTCTCAACTCTAACGTTACTGCTGTAAAAGGCGATAAAAAGCTTGAAAGCATTGAGCTTGGCATTAAAGGCAAAAAAAGCGAGATGAAGATTGACGGCTTGTTTCCAGAAATTGGAGCTGTTCCGCAAAACATCCTGTTGCAAGAGCTTGGAGTGAAGTTTGACGAGGCTGGCTTCATAATAGTTGATTCTTTGCAGAAAACAAGCGTTGAAGGAGTCTATGCTGCAGGAGACATTACTGCCACTCACTCTGGCTTCAAGCAGGCTGTTGTTGCAGCTGCTGAAGGAGCTGTTGCCGCAAATTCAGTCTTCAAATTCTTGAAGGAAAAACGTTAAGTTCAGCAGTTCTTTTCCTGCATTGTTTCAATGATTTCTTCTTTTGCTTTTTTCATTCCATTACTGCCTGCTTTTTGCTTGATGAATGAAAGCTCGTCGCACTTCAGGGTTTTGTAGAATTTTTTCCGCGAACTCATAAAATCGCAGCCTCCCTCTCTGAAATTAAAAAAAGGCTTGCTTTTAATTAGGCTTTTTGGTTCAAAAGCTAATTTATTTTTTGGCAGAGATGGCCTTGTCTATTGCTTCTTTGTCAAACCCTATGATTATTTTTCCGTTAATGTCAAGTACTGGAACTCCCATCTGGCCTGACTTTTTTATCATTTCCTCTGCCTTTGCGTGGTCGCTTGAAACATCAACGTCCTCAAATTTTACGCTCTTGCTTTTCAGGTATCCTTTCGCAAGATGGCAGTAAGGGCATGTTTGTGTTGAATAGACTATAACGCTCATTTCACTCAACTCCTGCTATTTCGCTTGCAATTGCAGCCTTCAGGTTGGCGATTATTTCAGAAAGATAGATTCCTTCAATCTTTTTCCTGTTGACAAAGAATGTCGGCGTTCCGTTAACCCCTCTGTCTTGCCCCGCAGAAATTTCAGCGTTTACTTTTGCCTCTTTTGTTCCGCTGTAAAGGCAGTTGTTAAAGCTTGCCTTGTCAATTCCGACTCTTTCAGCATATTTTACCAGAGACTCGCTATCCAAAACTCCTTTAGCCTTGAACAATTCATCATGGTATTCCCAGAATTTTCCGGCATCCTGCGCGCAAAGGCTTGCCTCAGAGCTTTTGAAAGCGTAATTGTGGCTTGGCAAAGGGAACTGCCTGTACTCAAACCTGATTTTGTCCTTGTTGTTATTTATTATTTCCTGCACGTAAGGGAAGGTTGAAATGCATGCTGGGCATTGGAAGTCTGAAAACTCTTCCACTATCACTTTAGCGTCAGGGTTTCCTTTTACAGGAATTGGGTTTGCAATGTCAGGGTATTCTGGCTTTTGCGACATTAACGCAAAAGCAATGCCTATGACTGCAATCAATGCGATTACTGCGATAATAATTTTCAGGCTTGCCATTGAATCACTGTTTTCCAAATAATTTTCTCCAATATGTTTTTTAATGTGTTGCTGCTGCCTGCAAAAAATTAGTGCAATGCTGGTTTTCTGGTTTTAAGTCCCGCAAATTGCGTCCGAAGCTGCTGCCTCTGCCTCACTATACCCGAAGCCAATGCTTGGAGTAGCTCCTGAAAGCTGCGTGCTGCATTCTGAAGGCTCAGTATTGAACCCGGAGCAGATTGTTTTCAAAAGGCTTGCTGAATCCCTGTCGCTTGCTGCCTGTACTCCGTTAATCACTAGTGTCGGAGAGCCTCCAACGCCGTATTTTTCATTATCTTCCTTAGAAACATCAAACAATGGGTATTTTGGAGCTCCAGCGTTGTCCTTGAGCCATGTGCTCTGGTTTTGGAAGTTTGCTGTAATGTTGAATTCAGAGTCTGCCTGTGCAGTGCAAGCGTTCAAGCCTGCAGTATCGATTGAGTTTTCTGCAATGCACCTTTCTGAATTCCCGTCAGCCAAAAAACAGCTTAAGTAAGGAAGGAATTTTTCAGGCTGCTCTTTTTGAATGCAGTACTGCCTTGTTTGCTCTTGCAATTCAGTTTGTCCATGCATTGCGTAGTAAACAAACTTCACGCTAAAATCTATCTTGTCCCCTAAAAGATTCACTACCGGCAGAATGCCCTTTTCTACTTGTGTTCCGTAAGGGCAGTGGCTCATTATAAACAATTCCACAACTGGCCTGTCTGATTTTTGCAGCTGCTGCCCCGGAGTTTCTGGAGTTGTTGCTGGCTTTTCCTCAAGCAGCAAGGTGTCTCCGACAATCAGCTTTTTCCCGTCAGTTGTAATATAGCAGGGCAGTGCTTGCGTTTGGCCGTCCTTGCTTAATTCTAAGTTTAAGAGCAGTAGTTCGTTATTCACCTGTTCTGAAGATTTCAGGCTTACTGTAATGCCTTGAGCGTCAAAAAAATTGCTTTGCAAATAAGTTATTGCCTTGCTGGACAAGGAGGTTTTTTGTGAGTTTGAAAGAGTGCTTGTGCTGGTTTGGGTTCCGTCAGGCCCTTGTGCTTGCATTATTGCAAAGCCTGCAGTGGCGATTAATGCTATTGCAAAAATTCCTGCAGCAATCTGCCAAGCCCTCAAAGCGTTCAAGCCTTTCTTGGCGTGATGTTCGCTACCGTGAGAATGCTCGTGCTCTGCGTGAGAGTGTTCATGATGCTCGTGTTCAGCGTGAGAATGCTCATGTTCTTTATGCTCTGCCAAAAAACCAACTCAAAAAGTGTACTGTAAAAAGATAGCAAATGAATAAAAACATTGGCTTTTTGAAAGCTTGTGAAAAAACAGTCTGAAAAAAGCCCTCGGCGCGATTCGCACTGCGCCACGACCGGAACTCTGGCTTCAAAAGCCATATTTAAACCAAAAACAAGATTTCTGCATGCAAGATAGAATTGGTTTTACTGATAACCTTGTTAGAAAACAGTTTTTTGATTCTGTAAGAAAAGCAGCCAATTCGGAAAGCTGGAAAGAGTTAGCAAGCTCTCTTGGCTTGCGTAGGGCCTTTTTTCAAAGATACTTGTATGGGCAATTGTTGCTTCCGCAAGAGTTGTTTGAAAAAATGCTTTCCAGCCAGCCTATGGAGATGCAGGAATTCTTCAAAGCCAATATTTTCAAAAGACCGAGAAATTGGGGCGCAGCAAAAGGGGGGAGAATATTGTTTGAGAAATATCCTGAGGAATTCAAGAAACGCAGAGAAAACGGGTTGAAAAAACTCAAAGAACTAGGAATTGCTGGCGGGAAAGTTAAATTTGGAATTGATAAAAACATTCCCCTATCTGAGGAACTATGCGAGTTTGTTGGGGCTTTCATTGGAGA
>DUFJ01000116.1:6258-7481 GCA_013331925.1 Candidatus Iainarchaeum sp. | reverse complement strand
TACCGGATTAAGCTATGCTGAACTGTCCTCAATGATTCCAAAGGCAGGAGCTGAATTCCATTACGCGAAAAAGGCTTTTGGAAAAAGCATTGGGTTTTTCACTGCTTGGCTTTTGGTTCTTGCTGGATTTATAAGCGCTGCAACAGTTGCTTTAGGCTTTGGAGNNAGGCTATCTGCAAGCATTTGCTGGAATTCCATTGATTGCGGGAGCGATTGCACTGTTGGTTGCGTGCACTGTCATAATCTATTTCGGCATCAGGCAATCGACTGGAATAGCGAGCGTTTTCACTATTATAGAGGCTGCTGGATTGCTGATTATTATCGCAATAGGCCTGCCTTTGCTTTTTTCTCCAGCAGTTATTGGAAAGGTTTTTGACTTTGGGTCTTTTTCAATGCAGTTTATAGTGCAGGCTGCAGCGCTGATTTTTTTCGCGTACATTGGCTTTGAGGAAATTGCAAGGCTTGCTGAAGAAACCAAGGATGCTGAAAGAAACATTCCAAAAGCATTGCTAATCTCAATAATCGTAAGCACCATACTGTATGTATTGGTTGCCTTGGCTGCGGTGAGCGTTTTGAGTCCTGAAGCCTTGGCTTCAAGCAACGCGCCTTTAGGGGATGTTGCTGGAAAGGTTTTCGGAAGCAGTGCTTTCTTGCTGCTTACAATAATCGCTTTATTCTCTACAGCAAACACCGTGCTTTTGATTTTGCTCGCAACCTCTAGGCTATTGTACGGGATTGCTGAAGACAAGGAACTGCCGCACATTATTTCCAGAGTGGACAGGAAAACTCAAACCCCCACTGTTGCACTAATAGTTGCTGCNNAACGCTACGGACTTTTTGCTCTTTGCTGCCTTTATAGTAATCAACCTTTCAGTCATCAAGCTAAGGTATTCTTTGCCTGAGGCTGAAAGGCCTTTCAAAATCCCTTTCAATATCGGAAAGCTTCCTGTAATTCCGGTTCTTGGAGTTTTAGCCTGCTTGTTTTTGATTAGCGGGATTGAAGCGAGAATAATCGGCGTTGGTGCAGCATTGGCTTTTTTAGGCCTGGCTTTTGAAAAGCACCATTGGAGAAAGCATAATGCATAGGGACGAGTTCCGAAAAACCCTTTTGGAAAAAGCGTTTGCGGAGTTTTCAGAATTTATGCACTATTGCGTGCAATAGTGCGACGTTCGCGCATGCTGCCTGGGCGTGACAGGCACGCGGGGGACGAGATTCGAACTCG
>DUFJ01000116.1:0-6240 GCA_013331925.1 Candidatus Iainarchaeum sp. | reverse complement strand
GCAAGTATAAAAAAACCAATCTATTCTGTGAAGGTTTTGCGCTGTGAAATGGCTGGAGTTGTAGGTTCAGGCTGGCTTTTCAGCAAAAGCCTTCAAGGTGCTGAACACTGAATCGCACCTGTCAAACTCGTCTTTTAAGGTGGTTTTCACAACGCCGCTGGTTTCATCAATAAAATCCACAAGCGCTTTTTCCTTGCAGTCTGAAATAGACTTGTAAGCTCCAACCTGCAGCTGCAGCTGTTCAATCTGCGCATTAGCCTGCTTGTTCTTGTCTTCCAAAGCCTTAAGCTTGCTTTCAAAGCTTGCGGCTTTTGACTCAGCAAGGCTTTGCGAATAAAGAATATAACCTGCAAGCAAGACTGCAACCACTAAAGCAATGATTGCAAGAGCCTGCACAATTGGAAAAGAAGTTTTCATGCTTTTAACAGAGTAGAATAAGTTATTTAATTCCTTTTGTCTTGCAGCAAGCACATAACAGAAACATTAAATAACTTTGCGAAGCCATTAGTGATAATGGAAAGTTTGGAAAAGGCATTGTTTATTCTAGCCTTGCTGGCGATTGCAGTGGTTCTTGCAGGCTGTACAACAAGCGGCAATGCCCCAAATGATGGAAATGCAGGGAAAGCACCGCCTGCCGGAGACTCTGGAACTNNTTGTTGATGAAAAAAGAGAGCCTCCTCAAAATGCCTTAGGATTGTGCGGAGCGCTTTCTAGCGAAGAAATTTCTGCTGCAGTCAATGCTAGCGCGAGAGATGAAAAAAGCCTTGAAGTGATTAGCTTTTCAGAATGCTCTAAAACCTGGGTTGGTTTTAGGAGCAATCTTTTAGTAGCAACTGTAGTGCTTAAGGTCGTTGACACTGAAACAAGCCAAAACTTTGCTGGAATAAGTGTTGGACCTTTTTTGGAGGGAGTTTGCTCTGCAAATCTTGTAAACATCGGGGACTATAAAGCCTGCAAGCAGTCTGGAAACATACAGTTTGGCAAGGGAAAATATTATGTAAATTTTTCCTGCATCGGCTGCCTTTCAGGAAAGGATCTGGAGCTTGCAAATGCAGTCTCTGAAAGAATAGGGCAGAGCAACTGAAAAAACCAGCCCGCCCATCATGTTTAATTAAAGAATTTGACAAAAATTCAAAACATGCCAGACTATTATTTTCCCTTGAAGGAAAGGAAGGAAATCGCTGAAGAAACAATGGCTTTCACCCTAGACACTTCAGGAAGCAATTTTCCATTCATTGCAGGCCAGTATGCAGACTTTACCTTGGAAAAACCGCCATTCAATGACATTAAGGGAAAAACACGGCCTTTTTCTATCGCAAGCTCTCCGTTGGAAAAAGGCTCAATAATGTTTGCAACGCGAATGCGCGATTCTGCATTCAAGAATTCCTTGAAGCAAATTTCTTTAGGGACTAAAATCAGCGTAAGCTCCGCAAGGGGAAGCTTTGTGCTGCACGATGATGCCAAACAGTCTGCAGTGTTTTTGGCTGGAGGAATCGGCATTACTCCAATACGCAGCATTATAGAAACTGCTGGATTGGAAAAAAAGCCTCACAAGCTTTTCCTGTTCTATTCAAACCGCACTCCTTCAGCAACAGCTTTCTTGCATGATTTTGAAAAATTCGCCAAGCAAAACCAGAATTTCAAGTTTTTTCCAACAATTACACAACTTGAAGGAGTTAAAGACTGGAAATATCCTACTGGAAGGATTAAATTTAAGATGATTGAAGAGAATGTTCCAGAATTGAAGAACGCGATTTTTTACATTTCAGGCCCTAACGCAATGGTTTCTGCAATGAGGCAAGTCTTGGCTGTAGGGAAAATAAAATCAGGCAATATAGTGACTGAAGAGTTTTCAGGATATTGAATCTCGGGCTTTTTAGTTGAAAGCGCGAAAAGCCAAGGATTGCGCTGTATTAACTACTCTTTGGCTCTTATTGTATTATGCAATTTTACATTTCTGTAGGCACTGAGAGAAGCTCTAGGACTTTCGCAAAGTTTGAATCCAAGAGCTTTATGGATGCTTTAAAGAATGTCACTTGGAAGCAGGTTTTAGACTGCAAGAAAGAGTACGAGCATGACGGCAGCACTGCAGACTCTGTTGATGTCACAGGCGTTGGAAAGCACAAGCTTTACACTTTAGACCAAACGAAAAAAATCCTCACGGTCTAGTTTTTAATTTTTTTTAAGAAAATAATTTTTGCAAAAGCAGATTTTATTGCGTTTTTGCTCTTGCTTTATTCAGTTTAGTTTCAAGATATTCCAACTGTTCTTCTTCTTGCCTGATTTCCCAACGCAAGCTTGCAGGAACTAAGTTTTTGCCAAGCCTTTCTGATTTTTTAACTGCTTTTTTAAGCCCTGCACGCATTGAACGAATTCTTGCATTGGTTCTGGAGATTTTCGCCCTCAAATCAGCTGTTTCTTTCCTGAATTTTCTCCAGCCAGCAAACCTTTGAAGCCAAGTTTTTCTAGGCCCTTTAACTGTTTTAAGCGCTATTGGCATTCTCAATTTCAAAAACCTGTTTTAAAAAGAGTTTTTTAGAATAAAAAAGTATCTTTAATGATGCTTTAAAAAAGAAAAAAAGCGCCTTCGGGTGGACTCGAACCACCGACCACCTGATTAACAGTCAGATGCTCTACCTACTGAGCTACGAAGGCTGTCAATTGCTTTGAAAATTGAAATTGAAAACGATTAAAAAACAACCGCCAATTCTTTTCAAATCCAAGATGCATTAGCTGAAAGCTAATGCGTCGTTTTTCTTTTTGGAACGACTGGAGACTTTTTCTTTTTGTAAAAGAAAAAGGCTTAGAATGTGAGCGAGCCCTCAAGTGGAGTGGAAAGAATTCCCAAAATGAACTTTGCAAGCGCCTCGCTTTCGTTACCCTTGAAGCACGCATTGCCTGAACTACCGTTGCTTTCTTCCGAACCTGGCGGGGTTCTTTCATGCAAGACGCCTTTAAGGACAAAAGGTCAACGGCCTCAAGCAAAGGTTTTGGAAACCTTTGGCATTCGCCTTGAAGGCTTCGGCCCGGCCTAGAGCAGATTTGCCGATACAGGATACTGCTAACATCCCAGCCTAGCTCACGAAATAATCTGGCGTGGAAAGAATTTTAAACAGGCTTTTAAAGCAGGGATTTTTTTACACGAAAAAAGACCGTTTAGAAAATTATTTAAACCAGCTTATCATACTATTATTGGTTTTTTTTATGGCTGACGAGTCAAGCATTGGAGTGAATGAAACTCCGAAAATCCTTGTTCTAGGGGTTGGAGGGGCTGGATGCAATTCTGTAAATAGAATGAGCCAGTTGGGAATTTCCGGAACTTGGGGATTGGTGGCTGTGAATACTGACAAGCAGCAGCTTTCTGCAATAAATGACGAATTGATCAAGGTGTTAATTGGAAAGTCTGTAACTCAAGGAGTCGGGACTGGAGGGTTTGTGGAAAAAGGGGCAAGGGCTGCTGAGGCTTCAAAGACTGCCTTGGGAAAGGTTTTGGAAGGAACAAGCTTGCTTTTTTTGACTGCTGGAATGGGCGGAGGCACTGGTACTGGAGCTTCTCCGGTAATTGCGGAAATTGCAAAACAGCAGGGAGCAATAGTCTGCAGCATTGTGACTTTTCCTTTTGATTTGGAAAGGTCAAGGACTTTAAAGGCAGAGGATGGAATTGTGGCATTGGCTGAAAAAAGCGATGCTGTAATAGTCATCAACAATAACAGGCTTGTGGAATTAGTGCCTAATCTTCCTGTTAATGATGCTTTTAAGGTAGTGGATGAGTTGATTGCGAAAACAGTCAAGGGAATCAGTGAAACAATCACGCAGCCTTCTCTAATAAATTTGGATTTTTCTGATGTTAGAGCAGCGTTGAGCAATAAGGGAGTAAGCTTGCTCGCTGTTGGAGAGGCAAGGAGCGTTAGCGACAGGATTGGAGAGGTCGTGCAGGACACTTTGAACAATACGTTGCTGGATGTTGAAGTGAATGACGCTACCGGGGTTTTAATCCACATTACTGGAGGCAGTGATTTAACTTTAGGAGAGGCAAAAAGCATTGGAGAATTGTTAACGCAGAGAGTAAGCCCTGAAGCAAATGTAGTGTGGGGAGCAAGGGTAAGCCAGGAATTTGAGGGCAAGATTGAGGTAATAGCGATTTTTGCAGGCATTCCCTCTCCTTTCAGGGGAGGAAGAGTGGAAAGAGAGACTGGAAGGACAAGTGCTGGCGCTGGAAAATACGCTGTTAGAGGAATGGACGGAAAATTAAAGAAAGGGCTTATTGAAATTTAGAGGCAGTTTGGTGAGGCTTGGGAAAATAGTTTTTGGTGGAATTGCAATTTCAAAAATTTCAGGATTTAAGGACTAAAAGTTTACAAACCCTATTTCCGCAAGCAGGAAGAGAAAGTAAAAGGAAAGCAATGTAAGGCCTATTTTCCTGTCAAGCCTTTTCTGCAAAGTAGCCAAGCCCACAATCAATAATTCTGCAATAACCAGGAAGAATACTGCAGTGAAAATGACCTGCTGATTGAAAACCAAAGGCCTTATCACAGCTGCAACTCCAAGCACTAGAGTGCTGTTTACTATAACGCTTCCAACCAAATCGCCAAAGGCTATCTCAAAACGCTTGAGCCTTGCAGCGCTCAAGGCAGTGGCAAGCTCCGGAACAGTAGTTCCTAATGAAACAATAACTACAGCAATCAAGGACTGAGGAACTTGCAAGAATGTTGCAATGCTTATGGTGGAATCAACTAAAAACCTCGAGCTTATGAAAAGCAGCAAGAGGCTAAAGCCAAGAATCAGGAAAGGCTTTGAAATTTTCAAGCCGTCCCTTGCCTTTATTCCAACGGAGATTTTTTGCTTGAATGCAAAAAAGCAGTAAAGCAGGAAAAGCAGCAATAGCACAAGGCCTTCGCTTCTTTCAACGCTGCCTGAAAGCAGGAAAACCAGGGGAATGAAGGTTAGGAAAAGCATTACCTGGGAGTTTTCAACAAGTTTTTTGTCCACCACGCTGACCTTATAGAAAAAAACCAGCAAGCCCATCACTAAAAGCAAGTCAACAATGTTTGCTCCCAGCACATTGCCAACGCTGATGCCTCCTGCATTGGACATTGAAGAGAAAATTCCAACCAGCAGTTCAGGCACCGAGGTTGCGACAGCGATTAGTATAAAGCCTGCTGTGAAATCGCTGATGCTGTAATGCCTTGCAATCCTTATGACCTGCCTTACAGCAATGTCTGCGGATTTTGCAAGCACCAAGAGCGAAACAGCAAAAACAAGAAAGTCAAGTAGCATGAGAACACTCTGAATATTTAGGTTTTTTTCCTTTTAAAGGCTTTTGCACAAAAGAACTAATAATGGCAAGGCGTTTGCTGAACAAGGCTTTGGAAAAATCCAATGCTTCAAAAACCCTCCCCCCATTTGTTGATGCTGACAAGATTTTGCAAGAGCTTTCGGAGCATTGGGGTTTTTTGCAGTGGAGTTTTAAAAGAATCATACTTCCAATAGTTGTCTTCTACATTATCATTGGGTTGCTTGCTGGAGAGGTAGTGTTTGGGGCATTGTTTATTTCCTTGCTAGCATTCCTTTACGCGAACTTTCTTCCAGACCTGGACAGTTTTTTCCCAAAAGAAGGGAAAAAAGCAGGCTGGATTAAAAAAAGGCTTGCGTTGTTTTTCACTCCAGTATTCATTTACTACATTCTCTCGCAAAAAATCAAGCCCTTAAGCTTAGGAAGCGAAAAGGCATTCCATTCAAGAAAGGCACTGCTGGAGTTTTCAGTATTCCTGTTTGTTTTCGGGCTTTTAATCTACTGGTCTTTTCTCAATGCTTTCTTCCTTGCGCTGTTTGGCTTTTTGGGCTTTCTGACACACCTGCTTGTGGACAAGCAATTAAGGTTTTAAACGCTTTCCTCTTTCACAAATTCAAAAAGGCTTTACTAATGGCAAACTACAAGATAGAGCATGACAGGCCAAACTGCATAGGCTGCGCTGCATGCGCNNGCATGACAGGCCAAACTGCATTGGGTGCGGAGCCTGCGCTGCAACATGCCCTGAAAACTGGGAGATGGGGGCTGATGGAAAAAGCAAATGCCTGAACACAGACCTTGAAACATTAGGCTGCAACGAGGCAGCAGCAGAAGGCTGCCCAGTGAACGTGATTCACGTTATTGAAACTAAAACTGGAAAGAGGCTTTACTAAATGCCAGCCTACAGGAAAATGAATCCTGCAGAAATAAAAGCATCTCGAGAAAGAATA
>DUFJ01000106.1 GCA_013331925.1 Candidatus Iainarchaeum sp. | reverse complement strand
AAGCTTGATCCTACGGTCGCAGAGCTTGAGCAGGCATGGCAACCTATTGCCCAGCAGATTAAAGAATTTTCCGAAGAGAACAACAAGAAAATCCTTTTCACTGAAATAGGCTATCAGAGCGTTGACGGTACAAATATACATCCCTGGTATAGCACTGGCGCTATTGACCTGAATGAGCAGGCTGACGCTTACAATGCATTCCTTAACATTTACAATGACAAAAACTGGGTTCAAGGAATAGTATGGTGGAATTGGGAAGCATGGGGAGATCAGGGCGGTCCGGCAGACAGTGATTTTACTACAAGAAACAAGCCGGCAGAACTGGTAATAAGGGAAAGGTGGGCAGGCATAAACAGGCCTCCAATAACTGTAATCCAAACCTATTCCTTTGAAAGCGGTTCTGAAGGTTGGGTTTTCAATTCAGTGCCGGGCTTTTTCAGTGTTCCGGGCAGTGGCTGGGCGAATGGTTCTTTGAGGTTGACTTCTGTTGATGCCAATACCTTTGGTTTTTGGGCAAGCCCTAGTGAGATTCAGATTTTAGCGGATAAGTTGTATTTTGTAAGGTATAAGGTTTCTACTGATGAATCTGATCCTGCAAGAGTGCCGCAGATAAGACCGAGGTATAATGCGCAGTCAGAGCAAAAGGCAGCATACCTTGTTGTTCCAACAGCTTATGGCCAGGCAAGTGCTGCGCCAACAGTTGATGGGCGGAATTATTACCTGTTCTTCAAGCCTCCTGAGAGTAGTATTGGAAAGGCTGGAATGGACAAGCTGTATCTGTCTTTTGATTTGACGAATTTTGACGTTTCTGACAATCCGACTGCTTCGGTTTTCTTGCAAGAAGCCGAAGTTTCAACAATTGAGACAAGCAGTGTTATTTTTAGAGAGGTCAAGAGATACACTTTTGATTATGGCGAGGAAGGCTGGGCTCATTTTGGAGCGCCTTCAGCATTCAATGAGCCATCGTACAGCAATTATAATGGCATGCTTAAAATGACTGCAAACGACAAGAATACTTTTGGTTTCTGGAGAAGCCCTAATGAACTGCCTGCAGAGAGTGGAAAGTTGTACAGGTTGAGGTTTAAAGTATCGAGTGATGTTGCCGATAGGGAAAAAGTTCCGCAGTTTAGGCTGAGGGTTAACTTATTTAGTGAAGAGTACGCAAGTGTTGAGCTAGTTACTTCCAACAACGGTGCTGAAAGCAGCCCGATTAATGGAGAGGTTAAAGAGTATGAATCATACTTTACGCTTCCAGAAAACACTCCAACTCCATCCCCAGCTGGAATGTATGTTTCATTTGATTTGGTTAACATTGGCGTGGATGAGCAAGCAGACACTTCAATAATGCTTGACGAGCTAATAGTGGAAGAAGCAGTCAACCTAACAGTTTTCAAGTGAATGAAAAAACTCAATCTCGTTTTTGAGTCTTCTTTTTGAACTTCTTGTCCAAGTGCTCTATCCAATTCTCCCAGATCTGCTTTTTCTTTTCAATCACTCCCATTAAAAACTCCCCGCTAATTTTTGATTGAAAGGTTGGAGAAATTGCCTATCCGTAAATGCTGTTTGCTGAAACAACCCTGAACAGCCTTGAGTTTGAAAGCGCTGACAATGAAGAAACAGGCTCATCCACTTTTTCAAGCTTGATCCTTGTAGCTAGTTGGAAAAACTTTTTCGGGAATTTTTCGATAATAAAAACTTTATTTCCCCTGCCAAAGTCGGAAAGCGCTGACCTTTCAAATTCCCTGACCTCGTCCTCGTTTGCCTCTTTTCCCTTATGGGTTCTAGTAAAATAAACATCCTTTCTCATGCAAGTAATAGTACTGCATTCCCATTAATAAGGCGAGAAAGCGCCCAAATTGCAAAAAACAGGCAAAACTGCTTGGCAGACCGCAGGTATTGGTAAGAATTAAAAATTGCCTAAAAAAACAAAAATGCCCTAAACGGGATTTGAACCCGTGTTCTCGGCTTGAAAGGCCGATGTCCTTAACCGGGCTGGACGATTAGGGCTTTCCTGAATTTTTCAAATGGTTAAAAACAGGTTTTTCTTAATATTCATTGCCTTAAAAACCATTTTAAACTTAATGCAGTAATTCTATCTTACTAATTTGGTGTTTTTTTATGGCAAAGTTCGAGGCTGCTGAGGGAAGATTGTTCAAGAACGTTTGGGTCTGCATGAAATGCAATGCAAAAAACCGCTCTGCTACCGGAATGCCCGGAAAGTGCAGGAAGTGCGGCAGCAAAAAATTCAGGCTCAAAAGCAAGAAAGTGAAAAAAGCTTAAAGTTTCACTCAATCATTAATGTTACGGCTTCTTGAATGCTTGCAACCTCTTCCACCTGGATTTCAAACCCTTCCTGCTTCAGGTATTCCTGCAAGTCTATTGTTTTAGGAACGTAGACTGTTCTAGTGATTGTGAAATTTCCCCTACGCGTTTCCTCCTGCCTTTGCTCGTAATAAGTCAAGGTTTTTTGGCCTTTTGGGACTACAAAAAGCTTCAAGCCTTTTTCTGCAGCAGCGCTTGCCTTTTCAATCACTCCGCCAACCTCTCCAATCTTTCCGTCAGCCTGGATTGTTCCAGTAATCGCAGCATCGCTCCGCACTCTCTTCTCCTGGATTGCTGCAATGGTTGCGAGCGTTAAAGCAGCTCCAGCTGAAGGGCCTCCAACAAGGCTTGCCGGACTGTTTTCAATACTGTAGATTACATCCTTGTCTGAAAGGCTTTTTCCTGTAAACTCCTGCGCTATGGAGGCAGCGGTTTTCGCGCTGTCTTGCGTGTCAGGTTCCACAAAAGGATTTAGTGAAAGAAGTATTCTTCCGGAGCCAGAGTTTATTTCAACGCTTGCCTGGCTTACAATTCCTTTTCCTTGCGAGTCAACTGCGAGAATGTTGGCTTTTGCGCTCAAGGTTTTTTCAGGAAGTTTTTCCAGAGAGATGGCTGGCGCATTTGAGAAGTTTCCTCCAAGGTAAAAGCCTATTGCGAAAACTATTACAAGCGCGAAAATAACGTTTGCTGACTTTAGCAGGAATTCTCCCATGTGGAAAACTTTGGTAATGAGAGAATTTAATCCTTGCGGTGCATTATGGAATAGTATGACATTGCTTGATTATTTGCGAATTATAAGGCCCTTGAACTGCATTGTTGCAGGAGTTGCTGCATTGATTGGGTATTGGATTTCAGCGCTTTGGATTCTCTTGGACTTGAATGCACTGCTTGTTTTTCTTGCGGTTTTTCTGGTTTGCGCCGGAGGCCAGGCAGTCAATGATTATTTTGACCTGGAAATTGACAGGAGAAAGAAAGCAAAAAAAGCCCTGGCTTTGGGAAAGGCAAATGCAGGAATTGTTTTTTCTTTAGCGCTCTTGCTTTTTGCTGCAGGAATTCTTGTCTCCTACTTTCTCGGGTTTTTCGCTTTCTTGATTGCTGTAATAATGTCCTTGCTTTTGTTCTCTTACAGCGCTTTCTTCCAGAAGGCAAAGTTTTTCGGTAACTGGATTGTTGCTTTAGGCACTGCAATGACCCTGGTTTTCGGAGCTTCAGTGATTGGGAATTTTGAGGTAGTGTTCTGGCTTTTCTGGCCAATGCTTTTCGCAAACCTTTCGCGTGAGATAATAAAGGATTTTGAGGACTTGAATGCTGATAAAGGATTGAAGAACACTCTTCCAATGGTTTTGGGAGTTAAAAGAGCAAAGCTTTTGGTTGGAATTTTTTACATTATTGCGATAGTGCTTGCGTTCTGGATTTTCAGCTTTGGAATAGTGCAAAGCCTTGCATACCTGCTCTTGCTCTTTCCAACCACCCTTGTTTTCCTGCTCTCTGCAAAGGCTTTGGGATGGAACTCTTTTGCAAAAGCGCAGGCTTTTTCAAAGCTTGGAATGCTCCTGGCATTGCTTGCTTTTTTTGCAATCCTGGTTTGAGGAGTTGGGAAAATGCGTGAAAAAATACTGCAAAGCCTGCTTGCATTCCTCCAAAAGCAAGGCTTTACTACAGCAAGCTTTGCCTCTTTCAACAGCTGCTTTGACATTGCAGCAAGAAGGGAAGACCTGCACGTTTTAGTCAAGGTTTTGGAAAACATTGACTCTTTCAGGAAGGAAAACGCTTTAGAATTGCAAAGGCTTGCAAGCGTTTTAAACTCTACAGCCTTAGTTGTTGGGGAAAAATCAAAAGCCTTCGAACTGAAGGATGGAATAATTTACGACCGTTATGGCCTGCCTGTGGTAAGCTTGGAAACCTTCAGGCAGTTTTTCAAGGGCGAAATTCCCGAGGTGAAATACTTCAAGGGAATGGAGTTTGTGGAATTAAACCCTGAAAGAATCAAAGAGCTGAGAATCCAGCAGGGATTGAGCGTTCAAGAGCTTGCTGAAATAATTGGCAGCAGCGTTGAAAGCGTTTACCGCTACGAGCAAGGCCATAATGCTGAATTGGAGATTGCAAAAAGGCTTGAGAAAAAACTTGGTCAAGGAATTGTTGCAAGCCCAATGCTTTTTGAGCCACTAAGGCTTGAAGCTTCAGGCTTTAAGGATGAAGGCAGGATTGAGGACAATGCATTGAAGCAGCTGCATTCCATGGGATTGAAGATTGCTGTATTCAAGCACGCTCCGTTCAAGGCATTTTCAAAGCCTTTAGAGCCTTTAATGATAAACAAGGCAGGCTTGAGTCAGGAGATTGAGAGAAAAGCCCTGGTTTTGGAAAAAACCAAGACAATCTTTGACTCGCACTCTCTAATAATAGCGAAAGAATTCAAGCTTGAACGCTTTCAGACAACTCCAGTAATCCTGGAAAAAGAGCTTGAGGAATTGCGGGCGACTAAACGTCCGGCCTCCGTTAAGAGACTGCAGACTGCCAGGGAATTCGGCGATTTATCGGAAAATNNGCTGATGACGCCTTGCCTTTAATCAAGGGCCAGACTATAAGCCAGCCCTCAACGATTGCAGCAATGCTTGAGAATTTGCAAGTTCGAAAAGACCAGAAGGTTTTGGAGATTGGAAGCGGCTGCGGCTACGTTCTGGCATTGCTTTCCAAAATTGCTGGAAGCAAGGGAAAGGTTTTTGGAATTGAGCTGCTTCCAGAACTTGCA
>DUFJ01000109.1 GCA_013331925.1 Candidatus Iainarchaeum sp. | reverse complement strand
CTAAAATATCATTCCTCGCTTTCTGGCTCTTCCTCGCCTTCGTCCTCGCCGCTTTCTTCAGCCTCGCTTTCTTCTCCATCCTCGCTTTCTTCTGAAGGCGAAGGCTTGAAGGCTTCCTGGTTGAAAAGCACGCCTAAAATAACCTGGCTCCATTCCTGCGCAAGCTCGGCTTTTGCGTTCTCAAAATCCTCTTCAGTAAGCAGTTCTTCCAAATCAAAGGATTCAATAGCCTTCACTACCTTTACCTTGTTGGAAAGCTCGAAGTCAACAAGCTTTGCCATCAAGGTCTGGACTTTCAGGTCTTCCTTCTCAAAAAAGTGCTGCACGAAAATCAGCTCGCAGTCCAAAGCGTCAAGGCATTTTGCAGGAATGTCCAAGGCTGAAGGAACGAAAAGCTCCCTTGCTTCCAAATCCTTTATCTCAGCGCCTAAGGCTTCAATAAGCCCTGGGAAAAAATACAATTCCTGCTCTGAATCAGTGATGAAGGCGATTTTCATTCAAAACTCCTTAAATCTTAAAAACCAAAATGTTATTAAATAACAAATTTGTTGTTTATAAAAGAGATTCTTAAAGGTTGGAAGAAATGCCTGATTTTGAAAGTTCAAGGCCAGTTTACTCCGGGGAGATGTTCCGGGAGCCAAAGCCCTCTCCATTGGAAGGAGTAAAGCCGCATTTGAAAAAAATCATTGCAATAGTGGCTGCCATAGTTGTAATTTATTTCATTTACTGGATTTTCATAGGAAGCAGCGTTGAAGTGCAGATAGTGTTCAAAGACACTGAAGGAGGCTCTGTGGAAGGAGTTTACGGAGAGATAACCCAAAATGGCGCAAGAGTTGCTGAAATTTCAAGAAGCGGGCAGAAAATAAGCCTGAAGGCAGGAGAGTACGATGTTGAAGCAAATGCGGAAGGATTCAAGCAACTTCCACAAACCATTGAAGTAGATGCAGACAGCAAAATCATTCCATTAGTTATGGAAAAAGACATTGATGTTGAAATAACAAGCGTTCAAATTGCTGGAAACTCTGAAGGCAAGGTTTTTGCAGGAAAGAAAAACGATGCCTTGATAACTCTCTCAAACACTGGAGGCAACGTGATTATAGAAATCATTGGAAGCGATGAAGGCGGCATTGAAGCAAAAACAGTATTGCAGCAAATCACGGTGCCTGCAAACACTTCAAACCTTCCGGTTGCTGCAGTGATAGAAGTCGGCGACAACATCAGCGTGCAGGACAGGGTTAATGGCGACGAGAAAGAGATTAGCTTCAGGATTAAAGGCTTGAAGGAAGAATTCCCAAAAACAATAAGGGTATTGCCGAAACTCAGCATTACAATAAGCCCTAACCCACTGGATTTTAGAACACTAAAGGCTGACGGCTCTACAGCCTCTAAAGACATCACGTTCCAAAACAAGGAAGCCGGGGATGTTGCAGGAACTGTTGATTTTGTAATAGACATAGAGCAAAGCAACAATCCGGCTGACGAGATTCAAAACTGGTTTTCCTTCAATCCTTCAGCCATTGAAACAATTACCAAAACCCCTGCATTAAAAGTCGGGGTAATAGTCAAGGTGCCGACAGCGGCATTAGAGGATGACATTCGCGGCACTCTAACAGCCTCAAGCGATTCCTGGAGCGCGCAAACCAGAATAACCATAAAGGTTTCCAGAGCAAACAAGACCATAACACAGCCTACAATCTCCCCAACATCCTCAAGCATCAACAAGGGCGAATTCAAGCCTGCAACTCTAACAGTGAAGAACACTTCAGACTTTGAAATCTCAAACTTTCAAATCCAGGTAGAACAGGCATGCAATGGAACTTTCATAACCAATCTTGAAAAAACTAGCATTGAAAGCCTTGCTAAAGGAAGCGAGCAAAGGATTACAATGAACCTCACAGCTCCATTCGATGCTGAATCAAACAAGGCCCAAACCTGCAANNAACCCTAAAGAAATCGCATAATTGATTGCGGAGCAAATGCTTTTTGCTTCGCAAAAAGACTGCTTTTCGCAAGCATTTTCAAGGAAAAGGCTTTTGCACGGGGGAGGATTCAAACAAACCCTTTTTGCTGTTGCAAAAAGCGTTTACGGAAAAAACTCAAATCCCAAAGCAAAAAACGGGCCCGGAGGGATTTGAACCCTCGACCACCGCCTTGCTACCAGCAATAACCTGTTAGGAGTCGCACCTTAAAATTCTTGAATTCTAATGCGGTGCCCTATCCAGGCTAGGCTACGGGCCCTTGAAAGAATCTTTCCTACAAAATTATTAAAACAACTCCTGCAACAATAGGAATCGTGAAGTTGTCGTCAAAAGGCAGGTGTTCTGCGAGCATTCCAAGCAAGGCAGCTGCAAAAGCCGTCAATGGAGCAAAAAGCAAGAGCAAGGCAAGAAAGCTTGCGATAATGCCGGCTATAGTGCCTTCCAAAGTCCTCTTGCTTCCGAAAAGCCTGGTTTTTCCAAAAGCCATTCCAAAAATTGCTGAAAAAGCATCGCCAACGCTCAAAACCAGCAACGCTCCAAGAACAACTTTTAATGGAAAAGCGTAAAACAATGCAATGATTATTGGAATTGCAAGAAGGAAAACTAAGGCGCCTTTTCCAGGCAGTTTCCTTTCATGCCTTCTCTCAACCTGCTTCACAAATTTTCCCAAAGCCTTGACGCCTGCTTTTCTGGAAATAGCGAATGAGAGAAAAAAACCAAGAGCCAAAACTGCGGAAGCAGCCAAAAGCCCATTGTATTTTCCAAAAAAATACACTATTGCGGTCAAAAGCAGGCCTAAAAGCAAGTGCACAATCTGCCTTGAAAACTCTCTCAAGCTTAAAGTCATTTTTTCAACCTGCACAAAATCAAAGCGTGGTCTTTCTCAAAAGGCTTTAAGGGAATAATCTGCAAAACCGCAAACTTTTCCTTGAGCTTTTCAGCCTCTTGCCTGAAAACTTTTTCAGGATTTTCTGAAGAGTCAATGCTTCTGGCTTTTACAGAAAGCATTCCAAATCCTTCAGGCTTTAGCAAGGGAGAGTTTTTCAGGAAAATTCCCGCCTGGCTTTTTTGTGAAACATCCTGGAACAAAACATCAAACTTTATTTTCCGGATTTCTTCAGGATAGCTTTCAGGCTTTGAAGCGTCAGCAAGCAAGGGAAGGACGTTCTCGCGGTTTTCGCAATTCAGCACAAAACGCCTCATTCCGGTAGCGCTAAAATCCACTCCCACAACTAATCCTTCCCTGCCTACAATGTCTGAAACGTGAGAGACAGTTGTTCCTTCAGCGCTTCCAAGGTATAATACTTTAGAGCTTTTCTTTATCGGCAATTGCTTCAGGCCTTTCTGCAAGCCAGCGCCCAATTTAGAGCGGAAAGCATCCCACTGCCTGTACTCTATCCCGTTCTCTAAAACCAGTTTTTCCCCATAAACCTTGTTTCCTGGAATCAGGTTCTTTGTGTAAAAGAATTTCCCATCAGAAAAAACGTTCTCAAAAATTTGCCTCAAGCATTTCCCTTCCTTTTGCGCTTTTTCCACTCGCTGGCGAGAATGGAAAAAACATTTTGGTCAATGAATTTTCCCTTCCTGAAATAATATTCCCTGATTGTTCCTTCATGTTTTCCGTGCATTGAATGAACTAAAGCCAGAGATGCCTTGTTTTTTGAAGAAACATGATATCCAATCCTGTTCAACTCTAGCTTTCCAAAACCAAAATTCAAAATTGCTTCAAGCAGTTCCCTGCCAAAACCTTTTTTCCAGTTTTTTCTGGCAACAAAAAGCCCAATTTCAGCACGCTTGTCTTTTTTGGAAAAATGGTGAAGGCTTGCTCTTCCGACAAATTCCCCCGTATTTTGCAAAAAACTCAAAAAGTCAAAACGCTTCACTCCATGCTCCTTGATGGTTCTGCGAACAAAATCCCTGGCTTTTTTGAAAGTTGAAAACTCGAAAGGCAAAAATTCCGTAACTAAAGGGTCATTAACGTTTTCAAAAAGTATTTTATCATCGCCTTTCCTTACTGGCCTCAAAACCAAGCGCTTGGTTTTCAAAATTATTTTTTTCAAAAAAAGTCACTTTCTTTTATTGAACTTTTTGAAAAACTTTCTTTCAGGCCTGCGGGTTCTTTCCAAAACAGGAAACTGCCTTTGCGGCTTTTCGGGAATTTTCTGGCATTTTTCAAAAACAGCCTGCAGGCTGTCCTGCAATTTCCCATCCGCTCTGGATTTCGGGCTGAAAAAATCTATCCTTGCGGCAATTGCAATCTTTCCAGCAAGAGCGCGAGACATCGCGCTTCTCTGCCAGGGCTTTAACTGCTGCAGGAAAGAATGCTGCAATATCAAGCCGTGCTTTGGAGGCAAGGCTTTCCTTTTGGTTTTTAAATGCCTGAACAACGCCTTTTCCGCTCCCAACAACTGGATTTTGCTAGAGTCAAGCATTGCAAGCCTTTTCAAGCCCCCAGCCTTTGAAAGCAATCTTGCAGCAAGTAATGCGCCAGCAATTTGCGAAAGGTTTGGCGCTATGCCCAAGGCTTTCTCTTGAATGTAGGATTCAAGCTGTTCGCGCTGTTTTTTCAACCGCAAGGCATTGACCGCAAGCTCTAAAACCTCGGCAAAGTCTTTTTCCGAAAGCTCTGAGCCTATTGAGTTCTTGCTTGCCTGGAAGATTTCTTTCGAAAGCTCTTCCTCTCCGACAAGCTGCACCAAAACCTCTTCCTCAAAATTCTCCCTCTTTCCTAATTCCGCAACAAGCTTTAGAATAAGCGCGTTATCCTCGATTGTTTCGCGCAATTCCGGAAAGTGGACGGAATACCATTCAATGCAATGCTCAGCCATCAGATTGAAAATCCTGTCCAGGTCTTCAAGCAAGTTCACTGCTTTCACTAACTGTATTTCAGGGCTGGAAAACTCCTCCACTACCTGCTCTTTAGCCTTGCTCAGCAACTGTTTTCTCAAGATTTCCAAATTCTCCATAAAAACTGCCTTTTAACTTATTAGAATAGGTAAAGAATGGTTTAAAAAAAGCTTTTGCGGCTGAAATATTGAGTTATGGCAGACTCTGAAGACATCACAAACCTGGCCTTGAGGAGGAATTTCTTCTATCCAGCCGCGGAAATATACTCCAACGCTCCAAGCGGCTTTTGGGAATTCGGTCCAAGCGGAGAGGCAATGCGCAGAAAGCTTGTAGAGTTTTGGAGAAAAGAATTCGTGCAAAAAGAAGGCTTTGCGGAAATTTTCGGCTCTCAAATACTGCCTGAAGCGGTCTTTAAAGCTTCAGGGCATTTGCAAAACTTCAACGATCCAATAGCGCAGTGCAAAAAATGCAAATCCTTGCACAGGGCAGACCAGTTGATTGCGGAAAAAATCAGCGAGATAGTTCCGGAAAGCCTGAGCATTGAAGAATTGTCCAAACTGATAAAAAAGCACGAAGTCCAATGCCCTAAATGCAAAGGCAAGGATTTTACAGAAACAAAAAAATTCAACATGATGATGAAGGTAGAGATTGGGGCGACTGGAGAAAGCACCTGCTATTTAAGGCCTGAAACCTGCCAGAGCATTTTCCTTGATTTTGCACGCTTGTACAAAACAGGAAGGCAGCAAGAGCTTCCTTTTGGAATTGCACAAGCAGGCAACTCTTTCAGGAACGAGATCTCTCCACGCAATACATTGCTTAGGGCAAGAGAGTTCGGGCAGATGGAAGTGGAAATATTCTTCAACCCTTCAAACGCTAACGAGTTTGAAAAATTCAAGGAAGTGGAAAGTACAGAGCTTCCAATAATGCTTTCCGAAAAAGCAGGCGTGCAAAAAATTACCGCAAAGCAGGCATGCGAAAAAAAGATTATAGGAAGCAGGATGATAGCGTACTATCTTGCAAAATGGCAGCTGTTCTGGGAAAAAATTGGAATCCCTAAAGAAAAAATGCGCTTCCGAAAGCTTGCAGACGATGAAAAAGCATTCTATGCTGCTGAAGCCTTTGACTTTGAAGTCCTCACTTCACTAGGCTGGGTAGAGCTTACAGCGTGCAATAACCGAACAGACTATGACCTGAAAGGACACGAGAAAGAAAGCAGGAAAGACCTGAAAGTGAAAGAGGAAGGAGGCAAGGAAGCAATCATTCCGCACGTTTTCGAACTATCCAACGGAATTGACAGGTCATTATGGGCCTTGCTTGATTTGGCGTTTAGGAAGGAAAAACGCGGGCCTGAAGAACGCATCTACCTGGACTTGAACCCTAGAATCGCTCCAGTCTTTGCTGGAGTTTTCCCGCTAGTGAAAAAGGACGGCTTGCTAGAGAAAGCCTTGGAAGTTTTTGAAGAACTGGAAAGCTTTGGGTTTGATGCAGAGTTTGACGAGAAAGGCAGCATTGGAAAAAGATACGCTCGCATTGACGAAATCGGATGCCCGTTTGCAATAACCATCGACTATGACACTTTGAAAGACAATACAGTCACCTTGCGCGACAGGAACTCGCTGGGGCAAAAGCGCATAAAAGCTGAAAAGCTCCCGGAACTCTTGTGGAAACTGCAGGCTGGAAAGCTGGATTTTGCAGGGGTTGGAGAAAAGTGAAAAAAACTGGCTTCAACTGGTTTCCGGCCTAAAAAAAGATGGACCCAAACCGCATTAAACACCATAAATGCGAAAANNTAGCAAAAGAATTGACTGTCCCTGAAGGATTGGTTGGGATTATAGCCGGAACAATGCGCAGGGAAGGAATACTTCCCCAAGCTCGCCAAAAATTGCCTCACACTAGATTAGACTCCAGAAATGCAAGAATACGAAAAGCGCTTTACTACAACACTTCTTTAGAGCACGGTTATTCTTCAAGAATAGCAAAAGAATTGAATGCCCAGAACGTCACGCCAACGCTAGTTTCAGCCATGGCGCAACAAATGCGCAAGGAAGGAATCCAGCCGCCTTTATCTAAACCATACCCTTATACTGACTTGAACTCAGAAACTGCAAGAATAAGGAAAGCGCTTTATTATGCAAAGCCTGAAGACAGAGGGCGCAAAGACATTGCAAGAAAGCTAGGCGGCGGAGTTTCATCATTGCAGGTTTCAATAGTGGCGCGTCAAATGGCTGAAGAGGGGATTTTGCCGCAAACAGACCTCAGGAAAAATAAGGGACCTAGAGAAAGAAGCCTGACGCAAAGGATAGCTTTAGAAATCAAAGCCAATCCAAAAATCACTGGAGCCGAGCTTGCGAAAAAGCTCAATGAAAAGCCAGACCGGATTAGCTCTATCATAAACAGCTTGAAATCCAAAGGACACTTGCCTAAAGATTACAAACCCAAACCTGCGGGAAATAACCTGGACGAGCAAATCAGCGAAGAATTGGACAGGCGAGGAATCACAGACCACGATGAAAGAATTAGATTATACATGCAGGAAGTTGACAGGAGAACAACGCCAGTAATCCTGAAAAGACTCATCGATGCAGAAAATATGATTGAGAGTGAAGAGGCAAAAGTACAAAGCTTAATCAATCTCAAAAAAAAGAGTCAAGCAGCAAGGCTGATTTTTAGGATAGCCGAGTTGAAAAGAGCAATCCAACAGGCGAAAAATTTAACAAGTGTAGAAAAAACGCAGAAGCTTATCGAAAAAGCAGTCCAGCAATTCATGCAAAAGTAAGGCAAAAACAGCTTTTTTTAAATTAACTAATTCCCTAAAACTCTTTAAGCCCCTGTGGCGCAGTTAGTAGCGCGGCAGTTTCGTAAACTGTAGGTCGAGAGTGCGAATCTCTCCAGGGGCTATTCTATTTTTTTGTGAAATAGCCCAGTCTTTATAAATGCGGAGAAAAGATGGCATAGTGCAAGGCAAATATTAATAAACATCAAGACATTCATCTTTTTGGATGCAATGCCGGTCAAAAGAAGTGTAAAGCATGCAAGGACGCTCGCAATAGCAAAACGATTAGGGTTAAAAGGAACTCTGCGATATAAAAAGGGCTACATCCGTGCCGACGGAACAACAGAACGACACCATAGCGGACAAAGATGGGGAGAACGATTTGAAAGCCATATCGATACTGCAAATAGAAAGATCAATCTACGATATGGACTTGGTACTGTCAGAGAGTTCGCACTAATAAGAGATCGAGCGGCAAAGCACTTAAAAGAATTAAATGACGAACTGGCAAAAACACCAAAAAGACGCTTCATCAAAAGAGCAGCATTGAAAAGCCTCATTGCAGCTGCTAATGATGATCTTGTGTACAAGACTTACGCAGCTAAATACGCCAAAAAGGCACACAAAGAAGGTTATGCGGCGTATATTGAAGAAATGCGGGCAAGACCAAAACCAAAACTTCCTTAGGTCGTGTTTCCAGCTAAAAAAAATCCGATGCAGAAAAAAGAAGGCTATTTTTTAAACAATTCCTGCCTTACTTTTCAAAGGTTTTCAAAAAATGGATTCAAGGATTGAAAGGCTTGCGGAAATTGTGCTGGACAAGGCATGCCGGGTTGGAAAGAAAGACTACGTTCAAATAGTGGGAGGCATTGAAGCGCAGGATTTTATCCTCGCGCTTTTTGAAAAAAGCGTCAAGAAAGGCGCTTTTCCGACAATCAAGGCATCGCTTCCGGACCAAAGCTTCCTCTACTACAAGAACGCGAAAAAATTCCAGCTGAAATGGTTTCCAAAGCTCGCAATGCAGGAAATGAAGCTTACCAAGGCAATAGTGTACATTCAGTCAGACACCAACAGGAAAGAGCTTGCAAGAATTCCTACAGAAAGAATAAACATTCGCCAAAAGGCATTGAAGGAATTGGACGAGTGGCGCGTGAATAAAACAAACTGGTGCATTGTCGCATTCCCAAGCACTGGCTTTGCTCAAGATGCTGGAATGTCATTGAAAGAGTACGAGGATTTTGTTTATTCTGCAACAAATTTTGACTTTTCAAGGCTTGAAAACAAATTCGCAAAGCTCATAAAATTAGAGAACCAGACGGACAAGGTAAGGATTGTAGGCAAGGAAACAGACCTGGAGTTTTCAGTAAAAGGAAGAAAGGCAATTTCAGACCTGAAATGGCTCAAGAACATTCCAGCAGGAGAGGTTTTCAATTCAGTGGTGGAAAACTCTGCTGAAGGGCACATTTACTACGAGTTTCCAGCAGTGTATTTGGACAACGAGGTTGACGGCGTAAGGCTGGAGTTCAAGAAAGGAAAAGTCGTGAAGGAAAGCGCGGAAAAAAACTCGGCTTTTCTTTCAAGAGTATTGAAATCTGACAAGGGAGCAAGGTTTTTGGGAGAGTTCGGAATTGGGCTGAATTACGGAATTAAAGAATTCAGCAAGGATATCTTGTTTGATGAAAAAATCGGGGGAACAATCCATCTGGCGCTTGGCCAATCATACAAGGAATGCAAGGGAAAGAACAAGAGCATTGTTCACTGGGACATGATTAAAGACTTGAGAAAAAACGGGAAAGTTTACTTTGACGGAAAATTAGTGGAAAAGAACGGAAAACTGCGCGTCTAGCACTGTCGAAAAACCAGCAAGAGTATTTAGGCAATTAACGAAATGTTTTTATACTTCTATTCTCTAAGCTTTTTGCAATAACTGTATTCTAGCGTGGGGAGAGAAATGGCTGAAAAACTGGAGACGATAATTGCTGGAGAGATCTGCCTGTCTAAAGAGCCAGGCAGCAGCATGAAAAAATGGCGGGAGATTTTTGGAATCTCACAAACAGAACTTGCACAGTTTTTGAAAGTTTCATCCTCAACAATTTCAGACTATGAGGGCGGAAGGAGAAAAAGCCCTGGAATCGGAGTTGTAAGCAGGCTTGTGGAAAGCTTGATAACAATCGATAAAAAGCAGGGCGGAAAAGTAGTCAAGCAGCTGGAGAGAGACTTCAAGCCAAAGGAGGAAATCTTCAACACTCACGAGTTTTTTGCATCAATGCCCGCAAAAGAGTTCGCGAGCAAGATTGAGGCAGAATGCATTGCCAATCCTTCAAAGCTTAAGGAAATGCAGATTTACGGCTATACGATAATCGATTCTTTGAAAGCAATCCTGGACGTGCCAGTGCAGGATTATATCCAGCTTTTTGGAAAAACTCCGGAAAGAGCTTTAATCTTCACCCAGGTGGAGAGCGGGAGAAGCCCGATGATTGCTGTAAAGGTCGGAAGGTTTTCAACAGAAATGCGCCCAAGCATTGTAGTGCTTCACGGGCCTGAAGCAGGAAAGGTTGACGCCTTGGCAGTAAAGATTGCTGAAGCTGAAAAAATCCCCCTGCTTGTTACAAAAAAACCAATCGAAGAAATCGCCAAGGCATTGAAAGAGTTTGAAAGCTGAAGCAGCCATGAAAGCAAGCGCGGATAGGGTTGAAGAAATTACAAACAGGGCAGTTTTGCTGATTCCGAGAGAAACAAAAAAATTTTTAGAGAACGCTGAAAGCTTCAGGAACAGGCTTCTTTTAGCCAGCAGGGAATTTTCACTGCTTTTCTCTAAAGCGGGAATAGAAGACGCATTAAAAAGCTCAATGGTGAGGGCTTTAGCTTCTGAAATAATTAACAAAGCAGGCGTGAAAAGCTTCTTCAGAACTCCGATTTACAATAAAATCAAGCTTTCTGTAAGAGCTGAAATAATAAAGTATATTGAAAGCAATTCAGAAGTCAGAAGAAGGTTTGAAAAAGCAGCCGAAAGAAGGCAGTTTGGGTTTTTTGCAAGAGTAAAAAAACATTTTTTCCGAAGAGGACGCTAACTTAAAGCCTGACGCAGTAAGTGTAGCGCAGTTTTTCATTC
>DUFJ01000052.1:16566-19145 GCA_013331925.1 Candidatus Iainarchaeum sp. | reverse complement strand
GCAAGCTTAAAGTTTGGGTGCACGCGAAAAATGCCAATATCTAGATATGTGGACAAGATAGCCATAAATTCTTATGCGCTAGCGATAGAAGATAGAGAAATAATTACCTGGATGCTTGAGGACAGCGACTTTTCGCAGGTTGGCGCAAGATTTGTGGCAGTAAAAAATGCTTATTGGAATAATTTGAAACAACAATATGGCTGGGACCATGCAGCAGAAAACATTGACTTGTCTGACGGAAATGTTATTGACAAGGCAATGCAAAACCAGGCATGGATAAAAATTGCGGACTTGTGCGATGATGTTACAGGCAGGTGCGTTGTTGAAAACAACTCAATATCGGACTATTTTGCAGTGCTTATAGCGCCAATAATAAACGGCGTGGAATACCCAATCGAAAACAATTATACTTCCATACCATAGCTTTCACAGCAACTAACATTAAGAGATGATTCAAAATAGTCTTGCCTAGTGCGGTTACAAAAAGAGGGAGAAGAATTGCCGCGCTTGTAAAAAAAGTTTTGCCAGATGGCACTGTCCAACTATCAAAATCCCCAAGAAACATCGTGTGGAAAAGGAAAAAACGCAGGTGCAAGCGAAAGGGAGAAAGCTTTAGGGGACTTTGGAAAAGCCGCGGATTTTGAGCAGCTTTAGTCTTCAGCCCATTTTTGCATTATGCGCAGCATTTCCAGGTCTGAATCAATCTCCCTGACTTTCTTGTTCAAGTCTTCAATCTGCGCGTTAGAAACTCCCTTTCGGAAATCCTGCAATTCATCCAAATACTTTGCCAAGCGGTTTTTAGAATTGGAGTAAACAATGGAATTCTTCACGGTCTCAGCAAGCTGCTTCCTGTAATCAAGGTTTGTAACGAACATTTCAACCATTGCCTTGTACTTCCTATCAGCAACAAGCTCTGAAGGCAATTTCACTGTCTCAGCATCAAGCCTGTAATCCTTGTCAGTCAACTTCTTGCTCAAATGCTTCCAGAACACTGGATTGACAAGCTTTTTCGCGTGCAATTTCAAATGGTAAACGCGGGCGTCATTATAGGCTTTAATCCATTCCTTGCGCTTACCCTCAAACAATTCCTTCAGCTTTACTGTTTCCTCAAGCAGTTGCGAAACCCTGGATTTTGAGGGATAGGAAAGCTTTGGCCAGGAAACAGAGCCTTCGGTAGCAAACTTTACCACTCCGCCCTTCTTGAAATAACGCTTTAAAGCACGCAAGCGTGCATCAGCCTTTGCTTGCAGGAAAGCAGCATCCTTGAACTTGTCCTCAAAAGCAGTGAAAGAGCTTATAATTTCAGGCATTATGCAAGAGAAGGCAGCAAGTGGTTAAAAATGTTTTTTCACCAGCTTTTAAAGCAAGGTAAAGAGAATGTTTCCAGGAAGGATTGATCCGAGAAAAATGCAGTCAATGATGAAGCAGATGGGAATCTCTACAGAAGAGATTCCGGCAAAAAAAGTCATTATTGAAACTTCGGAAAAGCGAATTGTGATAGAGCCCTGCCAGGTTTCAGCAATGACTGTTCAAGGACAGAAAACATTCACTGTTGCAGGAACAGAAAGGGAAGAGGCTAAAGAACTAGAGTTAAGCAAGGAAGACGTTGAAATGGTTGCGGAACAGGCAGGAGTTTCGGAAAAAGAAGCTGAAAAAGCCTTGAAGGAAAGCAAGGGAGACATTGCGGAAGCGATTTTAAAGCTCAAGAAAGAGTAAAGCTAATTCAGGAATTTTGCTCTAAAGCCTGGGCGCCAGGCTGTATTACGCCTCTTAATACTGAAAAGCCAATCAAAAACTCCACTTCTTCACCGACATTATGGCCTGGGCTTGCAAAAGCTGCAATGCTTTGAGAGTCTATCAGAAGAGTTGCATTCAAGTCTTCAGCAAAAATCTCGTTCAGGTCAATGCTTACGGGCTGGACTGTCTCCTGCAATAAAATGCCCTTGCCGGAAAGTAAAGAATTCAAGTCTTTGGAAGCTTGGAGAGAGTTTTCAGAATCAAGAGAAAGGCTCAAGGAAAAGTTGGCTGAAGGCCTTGAGAAAGAAACGCTTTCTCCTTGAACGTTAAAGTCTTGCAGGATTTTTGAAATTCCAGCTTCAAGGCTTGAAAGGCTTGCTGAAGGATTGAAGAAAGCGCTAATGCTTATTTCCCCGAAATTTTCCTCAAGGCTTGAAGAATTCAGGTCTGGAATGCCTGCGGAGTCAAGAGCAGATTGTAAAGCGTTAAGGTCTAATTGCTCAGGCTTTGCAAAACTTGCTGTTAAAGTCCTGTCAATCTCTTGGGATTGCACAACTCCAACATTAAAGTCTTGGGATTCCAAAACCTGCTGCAAGGATTCGGAATCAAGGTAGTTTTCAAAACTCATGCTGCCTTCAGCCAGCAAGGTTTTTTCCAGGGCGAGAATTTTAGCGCTTGCTCTTGCAAAATGCGAGCTTGGCTGCAAGGCAGGGTTTGAGGTTTCAAAAACCTGCGGGTTTGAAGGCACTTCATTAGTGAAGGAAACGCTAAGCACTGCCTTTATGGAATCTCCCTTCAGGCCTGCTGCTGAAACAAAAGCTTGGGAAACGCTTTGGGTTGGA
>DUFJ01000052.1:0-16494 GCA_013331925.1 Candidatus Iainarchaeum sp. | reverse complement strand
ACTCCTTGAATTGAGGCAAGCTCTGCATCAATCTTTCCAATAATAGTTTCACTAGTCTGGCCTGCCAGGACAAGGTAGGGGAGCATTTCGAAAATATTAGCGTCAAACTCTCCGGACTCAAACTGCAACGCAGTGCCTGGAGCCTGGGGAGTTGAAGGCGCCTGGCCTGAAGGAGGCGGTTGCGTGTTGTCTGCGGAAAGGAATACTATAAGGCTTGAGCCTATGAGAATGATGATGATGAAGGCTGAAAAAGCCAAAGCGTACTTTCTCTGTTTTTCCAAAGAGGGGCCTCTTGAAGCGAATTTTATTTAAAACCAATCTGTTTGCTAACTCGTTAAAATAGTTAAGCTTCAAGAACTATTAAAAAAACAACTATTTTCTGAGGGAAAAAAATGCAGAAAGGGGACGTTGTGCTTGTTGAGCTTACTGGAAGGGAAGCGGAAAGCAGGAAAGTGTTTGAGACAACAAGCGAGGAAGTTGCAAAAAAAGAAGGGGCTTTTTCAAAGCAAAGCGTTTACAAGCCAGCAGTGCTAGTGATCGGAAGGGAAAGGCTGATCAAGGGATTGGAGGAGGCATTGCTGGAAATGAAGGAAGGAGAGGAGAGAAAGCTGTTGCTGCTTCCTGAAAAGGCTTTCGGGCAGAGAAAGCCGGAACTTGTAGGAATAGTGCCTTTGAAGGAGTTTTCGCAAAGGAAAATAAGCCCTTTCCCGGGGCTTATAGTGGATGTTAACGGAAATGCAGGAAGAGTGCAGAGCGTTTCCGGAGGAAGGGTTAGAGTGGATTTTAACAATGACCTGGCAGGAAAGGCAGTGGAATATGAAGTGAAAATAGTGAAAAGGCTGGAGACAGTGCAAGAAAAGACAAAAGCACTGCTTGAAAAACTGTTGAATGTTCAAGAGCCGGAATTCAAGCTTGAAGGGGAGGTATTGAAGGCAGGGCTTCCGAAAGAGATTGCAGGCTCAAAGCACTCTAGCGTAATAAAGCAGGTTTTGGAAAAGGAAATTACGGAAAGCATCCAGGAAATAAAGAAAGTGGAGTTTCAGGAAAAAGAGAAAGAAGAAGGAAAAAGGCCTGAAAAGCAGGAATAGTTTTTAAAGATTAGCGTTTAAAGGGTTTATTTGATAGGCTCAAACTATTAGACTCTTTTTTGCCTTTGGTGGTTTTAATTGAAGGATGCAATTGAGGACAGGAAGCTAAACTTCGGAACTACTACAGTAGGGGTTTTAGGAAAGGAAGCCGTAGTTTTAGCTGCAGACATGAAAGCAACTCTAGGAAACATAGTCTCTGACACTAACATAAGCAAGATTTACAGGATAAACAACAGGATTGCGATAACGATTGCAGGCGGAGTAGGGGATGCGCTTACTGTTGTAAGGTTTCTGCAAAGCCACGCAAGGCTTTTCGAGATAGAGAGAGAAAGCCCGATGACAACAAAAGCGCTTATAACATTTCTCTCAAACATCCTCAACAGCAACAGGTATTTTCCGTTCCAGGCATTTTTCATAGTCGGCGGCTATAACAACAAGCCAGAACTTTACACCTCGGATTTGGTAGGCGGGTTTAACGAGGTGGACAAGTTCACAAGCACTGGGTCAGGGTTTGAGCTGGCTTACGGTTTTTTGGAGGAAGAGTTCAAGGAAGGCCTTTCAACAGAGAAAGCAACAGAGATTGCGGTAAAGGCAGTAAAGGTTGCAAAAAAAAGGGACATTTACACTGGCGGGGATAGCGTAAAGGTTTTTGTGATTTCAAAAGACGGCGCGAAAGAGCTGGCAAGAAAAGAAGTAGAAAAATACCTAACAGCTTAAAGCCTGAATCAACTAGCTAACATTTAATCATACTTTTTTCTAAAAACACTTGAAAAAAACAGGGTTGGAAATGACTACGGAAATAATAAAACAAATCAAGGAAACAGTACTGAATAACCTTCCGAAAGAGGCAAGGATAACAAACGTTGAGGTAGAAGGCCCAGAGGTGGCAATTTATACCCAAAATCCAAAGGCTTTCTTCGAGAACGAAAACCTTATAGCAAAAGTAGCTTTCGAGCTCAAAAAAAGAGTCAATCTAAGGACAGACAAGAGCCTGCTGCTAGAGCAGGACAAGGCAGAAAAGAAAATCAAGGAAATAGTGCCAATAGAAGCAGACATCAAAAGCATCGCCTTCAATCCGGCATTCAGTGAAGTAGTGATAGAAAGCATAAAGCCAGGCCTGGTTATTGGAAAGGGCGGAGAGACAAGCAAGCGCATCATAATTGAAACAGGCTGGGTGCCAAGCATTATAAGAGCGCCAACATCGCCTTCAGAAATACTCGCAGGAATAAGGCACCACTTGAACAAGTATTCTGCGGAAAGGAAAAAAATCCTACAGCACACCGCGGAGCAAATATACAAAAACCCCCCAAGCCCTAACAAATGGATAAGGCTTACTGCACTAGGAAGCTTTAGAGAGGTTGGAAGAAGCTGCATGATGGTTGAAACCCAGGACACGCGCGTTCTACTTGATTGTGGGATAAATCCTGCAAACCCTGAAGAGCCATTCCCTTACCTTGATGTTTTAAGGTTTCCAATACAAGAGATTGACGCGATAATAATAAGCCACGCTCATTTAGACCATGGAGGCTTTTTGCCATACCTGTTCAAGCTAGGGTATAGAGGCCCAGTATATTGCACCTTGCCGACTAGAGACCTGATGGCTTTGCTGGATTTTGATTTCATTGACGTTTTTGTAAAAGAAGGAAAGGAAGCTCCATACAGCGAGGCTGATGTGAAAGAAATGGTAAAACACTGCATAACCAGGGAGTATAGGGAGGTGACAGACATCGCGCCAGACATGCGCTTAACCTTTCACAACGCAGCGCACATTCTAGGAAGCGCTTCAGTGCACCTTCACATCGGAGAAGGGGCTCACAACCTCGTGTACTCAGCAGATTTGAAGTACGGGTTTACAAGGCTTTTCAACAACATCGACATAAACTATCCACGCATGGAAACCTTGATTTTGGAAAGCACTTACGCAGGAAAGGGAGACATGCCTGAAAGGCAGGATTCTGAAGAAAGGCTGGTAAGCATTATCAGAGAGACAGTAAACCAGGGCGGAAATGTTCTAATCCCAGTATTTGCTGTAGGAAGAGCGCAGGAGATAATGCTGGTTGTTGAAGAATTTTACAGAAGAGGGGCTCTGGAGGCTAAGGTCTTTGTTGACGGAATGACAAAAGAAGCATCGGCAATCCACACAGCATACCCTGAATATTTGAGGAAAGGGGTGCAGAGGAGAGTGTTACAGAATGACTCTCCATTCACCTCAGAACTGTTCCAGCTTGCAAACCACAAGAACAGGCAGGAGATTCTGGACAACGGAGGGGCTGTAATTCTTGCAAGCTCTGGAATGCTTACAGGAGGAGCTTCAGTGGATTATTTTTACAGAATGGCCTCAAACCCAAAAAACTGCCTTTTGTTTGTTGGATATCAGGCAGAGGGAAGCATGGGAAAGAAAATACAGGCTGGAGTGAGCAGCATTCCGGTAGTGGAGAACGGAAAGACAAAGTCTTTAGAGATTAAAATGCGCGTTGAAACAGTCGAGGGATTTTCAGGGCATAGTTTCAGGAACGAGCTTTTGGCATACTTGAGGAATGTGAAGCCAAGGCCAAAACGCATCCTAGTAAACCACGGAGATTCAACAGTGGAGTTTTCAAAATTCATAGCAAACAGGTTCAGGATAAACACTACAGCAATGCGCAACCTTGACGCCATAAGGCTGAGATAATGCCAAAGAAAAAAAACACTGAAATAGAGCTAAAGTTTTTGGAAATAAACCCTTCAAAAGTAAGAGGCAGGCTTTTAAAGCTCGGGGCAAAGCACTTTCCTGAAGAGGTGCAAAAAATCAATGTTTTCGACTTTCCGGACTACAGGCTTGAAAAGCAAAAAGCAGTGCTAAGGCTTAGGAGAGAGCACGGGAAAACAATGCTTTGCTTCAAGAAATTGCAAAAGAGCAAAAAAGCAAGACAGATGAGAGAAATCCAGACCGAGGTTTCAAGCTTTGAAAAAACAAAACAACTGCTTGAAGCAATAGGGCTAAAGCTCATTGGGGACAAGGAAAAAAAGAGGGAAAGCTTCAAGCTTGGAAAAACAAGCCTTGAGATAGACACCTTTCCGGGAATTCCAAGCTTCCTGGAGATAGAGGCAGAAAACAGCAAGGAAATAGAAAAGACAGCAAGGTTTCTTGGAATAAGCATGAAAAAAGCAACTAAAATGCGAGGCGAGGAAGTGCTGAAGCATTACTTGAAAGACAAATACTCAAGAATCTGGAAATTCCAATAAATCTAGAAAAGGGCGAGGCAATGATAAAGGCATTGATTTTTGATTTTGACGGAACTCTCATTCACCTTCCGCAATCATATCTGTTGAACGTAGTCAACAAAAGCCTTGAAAGCCTGAACGCTGAAAAACCAAGCGTTAAAGACTTCAAGCGATTCTGGTACGAGCACGAAAGAGACAATTTCATCCAGGAAAAATTCAGGGTAGAAGCGCAAGAGTTCTGGAAAGCATTCAACATTTTTGACAAGGAAAGAAGCAAGGCCAGCATTCCATACCCTGACACTCTGGAAATCAAAGCGCTAAAATCCAAAGGATACAAAATCGGGTTTTTCACAGGCACAAACCCTGCAACAACAGAGCATTACCTGGAGATACTTGGGTTCAAGCAAGGGGAAGAAACAACGGTCAATAACTGGAAAGAATGCCTGCCCCCAAAGCCTCATCCTGCAGGATTAGAGCTTTGCATGAGCCGGATAAAAACTAAGCCTGAAGAAACAGCGTACATTGGAAATGGAGACGAGGACATTCTGACAGCAAGGAACGCAAAAGTGCTAGACATTATAGTTGACAGGAAAGAATACAGGCTCAAGGAAAAGCCAAGCTTAAAGATTGAAAGCCTGCAAGAGCTGGAAAAAGCAATAAGGAAATAGTTTGTTTCTTTTTTCCCAAAATTGTTTCTTAAAAACAAGCCAGCTACATAACAGCCTTTTTTTGCACTTTTACAGAAAGAATATTTCTACATAAAAACTCCAACTATACATAAGAAACGGAGCAAATCCCTTGCTTTTTTTGACGAAAAACGCATCGGCATTAATTATAAACGCGTAAGGAGTGAAATTCTTGCTTTTTCAACCGAAAAGTATTTAAACAAGTTAAGCTTTGTTATTAACGCCTTTTCAGGCAAGGGAGTTCAATGCAAGAAAAAGAAAAAAGGGGAGGGCTCAAAAGCATAGAACTCTGCAGAATGCTTGCAAAAGGCAGGACTAAAACTGACAAGTCGCTTGCTTTTGCAAAAAAAGCAGGCAGGGTTTTAGGAAACATTCACCCCATTCAATAAGAGAAAACAATTGAGCGCAGCTTTTTCGAAAGCTGCGTTCTCCTTCTTTTTAAGAACTTTTGCCCAAATGTTTATTTCAGCGGTTTGAATGAATCTAAGGCTTAACGCTAATGCAATAATAACAAATAACCACGGCCAAATTTTAATTATAAAACTCAAAAAAGGCCCCTTTGCAGGAGGCTACTGCATTCCAGGCGGCGGAATAAATCCAGGAGAGCTGAGCTTTGAAACAATAAAGAGAGAGATCAAGGAAGAGACAGGGCTGGAAATCAAAAAATCCTTGGAGCCATTTGGCTTTTGCGAGCTAATACATTACGGAAAAAAAGACCACAGGGTTGTTTTACTGCTGAAAGGAAAAGGCAACGGAGCCTTGAAAGAAACAGAAGAAGGAAGCCCTGAATGGGCAAGCGCTGAAGGCATTGAAAAAAAACTGATTCCTTTCGCCAGAGAAGCAGTAAAAATCTGGAAAGAAGGAAAAAACCACTTCAAGCTTTTGGACGAAGAATGCCTGCCAAGCTGGTGCTTATGAAAATCCTCATCACAGGCACTCCAGGAACTGGAAAGAGCGCTGTTGCAAAAGAGCTTGGGAGAAAGCTGGGCTGGAAAGTGATTAACGAGAGGGAATTCTGCCTCAGGAAAAAAATCGGAAAAAGGGAAAACGGAGAGCTTGAAGTCCCGATAGGAAAGCTCGGGAAAGAATTGAGAAAAGAATTCAAAAAAAGCAAGAACTTAATTTTGGAAGGCCATTTGCTATGTGAAACAAAACTTGCCGCAGACCTGGCCATAGTATTGCACGCAAGCGTTAAAGAATTAGAGGAAAGGCTCTGGGAGAAAGGATACGGAGAGCTGAAAATACTTGACAATATTTTCTGCGAGCAGACAGGGTATTGCAGCAAAAAGGCTTTGAAAAATTACGGAAAAAAGCAAGTCCTGGAATTGGAGAATGGGAAAGGAATAAAAGAGATTGCTGCCAGAATACTAAAAGAGATAGGAAAAACAAAAGCAGGAAAGAAGGCATTGAAAGAATGAGGCAAAAAACAACAGCGCTATTCCTTGGGCTTTTCCTCGCAATTACAGCAAGCGCTGCAGCAGAAGCCTTAAGCGAGCAAAGCCTCTCGCAAGCAAACTTTCAAGGCTTGACAGTTGAAGGGGCGAACAAGCAGGAATGCGAAAGCGCAAGCTTCCTGAAGAACAGCTTTATAGAACAGCAAGGAGTGTTCACTATATTCTCAATCCACGCAGAATTCCTGCCAGTAAATGAAGGAGAGGCAGGCATCAGCGCTTTCATAAACGATTCTGAAGAAGCGCTTGCAGAACTCAAGCCCAAAGATTTCAAAAACAATTGGGCAAGAGTGCAAATCCCAAAAGAAAACTTGAGTGAAAAAAACACTTTGAAGGTTTGCGCAAAAACCTCAAACAGCATTACAACGGTGAAGGTTTTGGAAGACTCGAAAATAGGCTATTACAAAATGCCGGTCTTGACAGTTGAAAAAACAGTTTCAGACTCAAGGCCTATTGTTGGAAAGGAAGTCAAAGTCACAGTAAAAGCAAAGAATATTGGAAGCGCTGAAGCAAAAGCAAGCGTAAAGTACTGGAGCATCGAGGAAGAAATCGCGCAAATTACAAAAGGAGACGTGGAATTTGAAGGCATAATAAAGCCCGGAGAGGCAGTTGAGTTAAACTATTACGTAAAGCCAAAGTATGCGCTGCAAATGGACCTGGCTTCAGCATGGGCTGATTTTGAGAACGTTTTCGGAGAGACCGAAAGAGTGTACTCCAACAGGCCAACTCTTTACGTTCAAGAGCCGGAATTCAAAATAATGGCATTTTTAAGCACTCAAGAGCAAACAGCGCTAAAGCCTGGAGAGCAGGCTGAAATCACGCTAACATTAAGGAACCAGGCACAGGCAGCGATAGAGAACGTAAGCATTAGCTTTCAAGCTCCCGAAAGCGTTATCCTATCCAAAGAAAAGATTGAAGGCTTGAACTTCCAGGCTGGAGAGACTAAAACAATAAATCTTTCAGCAACAAGCCTCTTTGGGGAAGGCAGCTTCCAGATAGGCTGCAAGGTGGCATACAATGATCCAGCTCTCGCAAGCTCTGAATGCAACAAGCTGGTGCTAGAGTTTGAAAAGCCAAAAGCAAGCCAGGCTTTTGTTGCAGCCCTTGCCTTGGTAGTAATTGGAGCCATAGTTTACGCTTTCGTGTACAAGCCTGAAAGGAAACGCGCTGGCTGACTCAAGCGTTGTGGCGAAGATAGCCGGAGATTTTCTTCATCGCTCCAAGCAAAAAACTGTCTCTTATTTCAATAGCTTTTTCAGGGCAGACCTCATGGCAGCAAAAGCAGCGAATGCACTTTCCATAATCAAACACTGGCTTTTTTGTTTTGAAATCAATGGCTTTTGCAGGGCACACCTGAAAGCACTTTCCGCAAGAAGTGCACTTTTCAGGAATCAGGAAAGGCTTCTGGTTAAGNNATAATCAATCAAGCCGAGCCTTTCAGCAAGGAAAACGCTTGGAATCTCTTTCCAATCCAAGCCGACAGCCTTTAAAGCAACAAAGTCTAAAGCAAGGCAGCTTTCAGAAGCAAGCAGCAAGCCAATCTTTTTAGGCTTTCCGGCGCTAGGGCCATTTCCTTCCATTCCTATAACAGCATCCATTATTGAAAGCTGAGGCCTTACAAGCTCGTGCAAATCCAAGAGCATCCTGCTGAATCTTTCCGGAGTTGGAAAGCGCAAGTGATACTGGCCTTTAATCCTTTTTGGAACGCAGCCGTAAAGGTTTTTCACGGCCCCAGTGTATCCAGTGAAAACATGGGTCTTTAGCTTTGGAAGGTTTATTATCAAGTCAAAGCCTTCAAGCTTTTTAGACACAAAAAGCCTTCTTGCAGCATGGCAGTTCTTTGAAAGCCTTTCAACAGGCTCGTCAAGCTCTACAAACTTTGCGCCAGTTTGGCTGCAAACCTTTTCAAAGCCAGCAATTCTTGCAGCATCCTTGAAGCCAAAGCCAGCGGAGATTGCTGGCGAATCTCCGACAAAAACCTTGCACTTTTGCTTTTGGCAAAGCCTGATTACGGCCTTTAGCAACGCAGGGTTTGTTGTAACGTGCTTTTCAGGCTTGAAAGCCCCAAGCAGGTTCACTTTAAGCAAGACCTTCATTCCAGGCTTTGCAAACTTTTCAAAGCCTCCCAAAGAATCCAAAGCCTTGCTTAAAGAAGCGCTAATCTTGTTTGCAGAATAAGAAGAACACTTTACAACAGAAACCTTGAGCATTCTTGAAATAAAGGCTGCAAAAACATTTAAAACACTCTGGAGCAAAAATTAGGACTAATGAAATACTATTTTTCGCAAGAGCTTACTGAAAAGGCAGGAAAGATTGCAAGAGAACTGGAAATGCAGCACATAGTGCTTGAAAGAATAGCCTGCGTTAAAAGCACTGGAAGCAAGAGCAAGAGAACTATAGCGAGAATTCACACTTTAGGAAAGGTAATGCAGTTGGGAATGCAGGAAAAGCCATTCTATACAATAGAGTTCATCAGCGAAAACTTTGACAAGCAAGGGATTGAAGAGCAGGAAAAGACAATAATCCACGAGCTAATGCACATTCCAGCAGGCTTTAAAGGCGGCTTCAGACAGCACAAGCCGTTTGTGACAGGAAAAAAAGTCGAGGAAATGTGGGAAAAACTAAAGCAGAATAAAAACAGCCCATAAAAGCTTAATAAGAAAAAGGGAATAATGAAAAAGCATGATTCAAGGAAGAGCAAGGCAAAGGCCTTGGTTTGTAAGGAAAAGCCAAAAGCCAAGGATTACAGCAAGCGTAAAGGCAGTGGAAAGGCTTTTGCAGGCTGGAAGCGCAGGAGCAAAGGCAAAAGCAACAGAGGCAGCAGCTAGGGAAGCGTCAAGCTATGCTGAAACAGAAAGGATCAAGGCAGCAAGGGAATGGGGCAAAATTGCGAGAGAAAACAGCAAAAACTCCGCATACGCAATAAGGGTTTTGGCAGCGTTAAAAAGAAGAGCTGACGCTTGGGTTTTTAGAGAGCTGCTTCTAGACCCTAAAACACCTTACGATGTAAAGCACGCTGCAGCGATTGCTTTAAAGAAAGTGGGAACAAAAACACAAGTCAGCTACATAATTAGGGAGTTGAAACAGAAACAGCTTGACGAAGCTACAGAAGCAAAAATATTCTATCCTGCAGCTGAGAGAAGCAGGAAAAAAGAACACCAAGACCCTTGGGGAAAAGTAGCTTTAGGCCAGATGCCAAAAATCCGCGTAAGGAAGATAGAAGGCAAAAAAGAGGTAGTAAGAGTGCCAAACCAATTCACTACCTGGAGAAGCCTTCTGGATATCCTGGAAAAATGGAACCCCAAGGCCAAGGCCAGCAAATAGAAGCAAGCCTTGCTATTTTTGCGCCCAAGCCTTCAAGCCCTCAATTAAAGGATGCAAGGACTCCCCTTTCTCGTTAAGCTGGTATTCAGTCTTTACAGGAGTTCCCAAAACCAGGGTTTTTGAAACAAGGCCGTTCTTTTCCAAATCCTTCAAGCGCATGGAGAGAATGCGAGGGTTAATGTTTGGGACAGCAGCCAAAAGCTGGTTAAAACGCCTCCTGCCCTTATTCTGCAAGAAAGAGTCAAGGATTAGCAAGTCGTATTTTTTTCCAATAGCATTTACTGCTTTTTCCAAAAAATTCGCTCTCTCTACTGGCTTAGACATAATTACCCAACTTGTTTAACTACATTTAGTATAGTTGATAAGCTTTTTAAAGTTAATCATTTTAAATAATCTAAAGCTTGGTTAATGAGCGAGGAGTTTAGAATGGATTGGATAGAATTTGCAAGCAGGCATCCCGGAAGCCCTTTTGCCCCAAAAATGCGCCACCAGAACATCAGGGGAAAGGAAATAGTCTCAAGGGTTGAAGAGGAATTTGGAACTCTTGCAAGATGGGTTTTGGAAACTCAAGAGAAAATAGAACAGCAGACAAGGCTGAAGGTTGAAAAGATTAACGCACTAGTAGCTGCCGAACGCTAGAATCGATGTGAAAGTGCTACTTTGATTCTGTTTTTACCTAAAATTTAATAGAGCTAGGCATACTTTAATTCTTAATTGCTTTAATTAGTGATTCGCATGCAATGGCTTAAATTAGTGCGGAGTTTGATGCAGCGGCGTAAAAAGCGAAGAGAAGCCAAAAATAGGCAGCTCAAACCCATAAGTTCGGATGCAGAGAAACTAAGAAAAAAATTTCAACCACCAAACATTCTTGCTAGGTTATACCCAAAGGCGTTTGTGAAAATCATATTAAAAAATCACATTAGTTTTGAAACCAGCGACGGAAAAAAAGTCCAAATTTTGCGCAACGGATTTTTGAATATTGGTAAAAGTTGGGAAAAATTAGGCGTAAAGCCAAGGGCTTTAGTTATCGTTCTTGTTGACGGAAAAAAACTTTATTTTTATCGCAGTAGCGGAGAAGCTAGCGGAAGACCGGGAGAATGGTTTCCAACATTCGGCTTGATTGACTATGGGGAACCTTATAATCCAGGCACCCTAGTAAAAATGAAAGGACATGAAGGAGTGTACTTNNGGTGAACCAACCAGCTTTCCCCAATGGGTGGATGAAATTAGCCGACAACTTAAAATAATCGAAAATCAGCTCAGTCTACACCAAGAATGGAATATCCATACTTTTGAACAAATAGCACACGGACTCAATAAAATCCCTTATACTGACCAGCTCAAAGTTGGAAAATCGTTTAAAGACCTTTATCCTAATCATGGTTAGAATCAATCAACAAAAATAACTTTTCTTTACCGGATTCTACCAGTCCTGCAGGAAATCAATCGCTGTGGAAATTCTCGCCCTGGCTTTGCGAGAAAGCTTCAAATCCTTCAGCTCAAGCAGGAAAGCCACAAGCTCTTTCCTTTCAATCTCTGCCTGGTTTGAGAGAAGCAAATAGTTGTAATAGCGCTTTTCAAACACGCCAGCTCTTTCAGGAATTTCAGAATCAAGCACTTTAGTCAAAGCGTCATAAACCATTTCCAGCCCTGCTTTTTGCCTTCTCTTCCTGCTCTGCACGTGGCGCTTCAGCTTTAGCCTTAAGGCCTGAACATTACTTTCAATCTTTTTCCTGACCATGCTTTCAATCTTTCCGGAGGTTAAAGGAAGCTGCTTTTCAACGTTCAATTCAACAAGCATTTTGGCCTCTCTTTCTGACAAGCCCAAATCCTTCAAGGTGGAAACTACATCATTCAAGCCATAGCCTGCATTCACCATTTCCTTCAACACGTCAGCAAAAGAGGAAAAAACATCAGCGCCTTGCGTTAAAGGCTTTGCATCAGCCATGAAAAAAATTAAAGCTTGAAAGTATTTAAACCAAAGCTATTCTTGCAGGTTATTCTTTCAGGAAAAGCAAGCAAGGCTTTAAAGAGCACTGGCTTTTTCCGAAAGGGCTTTGACTCTTTCAGAAAAGCCTTTCAAAACCCCTAAAGAGCCAAAGGCTTTTTTTTCCAATTCTTGAAAGCCTTCAAAAAGCTCCTGCTTTTCAGAATCCGAAAGCACGGTTTGCGCTTGCGAGAAAAAAGAGTTCTCTCTCCTCACGTGCCTTAGCATTAAATCTGAATCCTGCCTTAAAGCATTCAAGCGCTCTTCATTAGAGCCTTCCTGAATCTTTCTTGACAAAAGCTTGGCTTCCGCATGCTCTTTAACAAACTCTTCAACCAACTCTCCATCTCCTTGCAAATGCAATTCCTTCAGCTTTGGAAACAAAACCATTTCTTCCTTGGCATGATGGAGCTTAGCTTCAAAATCATCAAGCACAATTCCAAGCTCTTTCCAAAAGCCTTCAGGCACTTGCCTTGAAGATTCGAGCTTTCCTGCAAGGACTTTCAAGAGATTGGAAGTTTGCAGAATCAAAGAGTGCTCTGAAATCATTACCTTAAGCCAGTCCAAAACTTCACCTTACAGTTTAATAAGGTGCGAGAAAAGATTAAAACCCTCGCACTCATCAATTTTAAGCAATGGCTCGAATTGTAAAAACCAGGCCAATAGGGCTGACTTTGGCAGATTTTGAGAAAGGCCACTTGCCAGAAAAACGCTTTATCGTAAAGCCTGGAAGAAAAAACGCAAGGAAAATTGCAAGAGCCAATCCTTTCATTGAAGGCGGTTATCAAACAATTGCCACCGGGCCTTCTACCAGAGCTTTCGCATTAAGGCATCCAGGAATTTCGCCAAAAGCCACAAGGGCTTTGATTGATGACGTAGCCAGCATAAGATTGCGTGACGTTGGCCCAAGGCTTGCACAAGAAGCATACTCTAAGCAAACAGCCGAAAACATTTTCAGAAGCAGGCAAATTCCAGTAGCATACCAAGAAGGCAAACTGCCAAGCGGAGAGTCTTATACCTATCCAGCATTTGGCTGCAATTCACAATGCGTTGCACTAACAGCAGCGCTAAGGGCAAAGCATATTCCAGCAGCTTTCATAAGGCTTTTCAAGGGAGAAGGCGGGGTTTTAGGGACAGTGAAGGGAACAAGCCATGCTGTAGTATTGTTCAATCTTGGAGGAATGAAGTTTATCGGAGACCCTTTTGAAAGAGAACTTGAAAAAAGAATGCTTGCATTCACTCCAGAAATGCAGGAAAGATTCTCGGAAATGGAAAAAATAGGAAGCCTCTCTGTGGGAAGAGACGCTTGGGACTTGGGAATTACAGCCTATGGCCGCTATCACCACATCAAAAAAACAAGCTTTTTCCAAAGCCTTGCTGGAAAGCAAAGGTGAAAAAAACGAGGGCAAAACCATTCAACAGGGAAAGGGCAATCAGGAAAATTGCAGGAGGTTTTAACAAAGCATATTTGCTGAGAAAGGCAGAAGCAGCTGCTGTGGGAGCCGGCTTGGGAGTCGGCATTACCTCAGCAGTAATGGCAAAAAAACTCCAGCCTTTCATACTAGCAAACATTGCAAGCTTGGGAATTACTGCTGCAACAGAATCACTGGCAAGGCTTATTGAACAAAACCTTCTGGCAAGATGCGTTGGAAAGCCAAGGGTTTCGGCAAGGATTGCGCAAAAAGCAAAAGACCCTAATGTGAGAAAACTATTGCTGGCTATTGCAGGATTAAAAAGCCTTAGCGCTGCGGAAAAAACAGCCTTGAGCAATTTCCTTGGCGGAACAGCAAAAAGAAGGGAAAAAATAATTGCGCGCGAAATTTTGAAGAAAGAGATGCAAAAGCAAAAGCTCTAGCCAGGCTTTTTCTCAAACCCAAGGTGAAAGAGCTTTTTGGCCATAACAAAAAAAGAGCACAAGTTAAGAAAAAGCTAACCAGTTTAGCCAGCACCCAGAAAGCTTTATGGCCGCAAGGCTGGCAAAAAATCAAGGAAACAATTTTATTGCCTGGTTTCATTATAATCTTGAAGCATTATGGCTTTTTCCTTAAACCCGAAAACAATCGCCTTGAAAACAGCCAAGGCCGTGAAAAAGCAAGCATTAAGGGCAAGGGACAGTTGGAGGCTGCACAAGAGAATAAGCGCTGAAGGATTAAGCGAGTTTGTTCCATTAGCTTTGGCAATGGGAGAGAAAAGAAGGTTTTGGAAAAGGGCTTTCGGGCTTGCTGTACAAAGCAACGTTGCAGACAGCGCGATTGCACTGGCTTCAGGCGCTGCTTTAAGGAAGGGAATTTTTGCAGACTTGGGGGAATTGATTGCAGCGCTTTCTTTAAGGCGCGGAGCAAGCGTTGCGTTAAAAGGCCTTACAGTATGGGCTGCAACGCTCATTCCGGAAGCCGCTTCTGTAGGAGTGATTGCAGTGTTCAATTATAGAGAAAGAGTAAAGATAAAGAATGCAATTCGCGCGAGCGTTGCAAACCCAAAGCTTGCAGAACGCTTAAAGCCTTATTATGAAGCCTATCCCCCAATCTGGAGGCAGGTTGAGGCAGTGAGCAGGATAGAGGCGGAAAAGGCTTGGCAAATGCTGCCAGCAAGCCTTAAGGAAAGAATCAGAAGCAAGGAAAAATTCAAGAACGCTATTGCAAACGCTTCTTATGCAATTCTTGCAATTGAAAAAAGGCAAGAGCTTGAAGCAATAAAGCGAGAGCTTAAGCAAGTAAAACCTTTGGTGATTGCAAGCGGCCTTGGGGAAAAAGAGGCAAGGGAAGAGCTAAATGGCGCAAAGCCGGTCTACAAGCAAAAAAAAGCAGGAGCTTTTGCAAAAAACCCTTTCACTGGAAGGCTATAAACTCAAGCAAAAAATTTAACTAGCAAGCAAGGCTTTCTATTAGCAGGACTTTTTCAAGAAGGCGTAAAACACGAAAGTTCCAAAGCCAATAAAATTTCTGGCTTCACTAGTTGCCTGCTTTGCAGCAGTTCTCAACTTCAGCGTTTGGAGCCTGAATTAAAAATATACAGGAATGCTTTATGCTGAAAAGAGCGTTAAGACAGGGCGGGAGAATGCTGGTTGATGCTGAAGGAACAATACACTACAACCCCGGATTTTTCAAAAGGGTTGGCCTAGCAGCGCAAAACCTAGGCTTGACTGCAAGGGACAAGGGTGGAGAGTTAGGGTTTGCAGGAAGAAGGCATAATGCCTCGCTAAAATGGGGTGCAGGCAACAGGGCGATGATTGCCAAAATAAACGAGGGATTTTACAAAGATTTTGAAAACCAAGCCGAAGACATTAGAAAACTTGCAAGCGAGGCAATCAAGCTTGCGAGAAATCAAGGGCTTTCTAAAATAGTTTTTCAAGGCATTACTTTTGGGCCAGCGCACTTTGAAGGCCTGGGCTTGAAAACAGTGAGAAAGAGGGTAATAACACAAGAAGGAAGCAGCTTTTTCTTCCGCAGCCTGCGTGACCCAAGCAGGACTGTCTTCAATTACGAAGAAAAGCCTGTTGAAAGAATAGTTTACGATTACGAGCTGAAGCTGTAGGCATTAAGGATAGGAATAAATATTTGAAGATAGTGATTATTGCAAATATGCCAATAAGAAAGTTGATGAAGCTGAACCCAGCCAAGATTGAAAACCTTAAAGCCGAAGCCCAGCAACGCAAAGGCGGCGGAATTGAATCACTCCTAAAGCTTGAAAGGCCTAAAGAGCCGGAAAAACCGCAAGCCCCTAACGTTCTGCAGATCGCTTACCCAAACCTTGGCGGCGCGCAAACAACCTCCGCAAGAGTTGGGACAAAAGTGCTGTGGAGAAAGCCAGAGGAAAGACCGTTGAGAGCAAGGGCTTCAAGACAAAAGCCAAAAAAATAAATTCAACCAATTCTCCGGTTTTAAACTTAAAAATCTTTTTTCGCGAGAACGCCCCAAACCCTTATTAAAGGAAGAAAAAGACTAATTGAAAGACTTTCACCCTAGAGACCTAAGGCTGTTTTTTTACAGTATTTTAATCTGAAGAGGTGGGATTAATGGAAAGGACTGAAACAATGCAAGTGAGCAAGGCAATGACAAAGGAGGAAACCTTCAAGGAAATGAAGGAAACGTTCGGAATGGTGCCAAGCTTTTTCAAAAAAATACCAGAATCAGCAGTTGGACTGGAATGGCAGCTGATGAAAATTGCAGAAATGGAGCCAGGCGTGATTCCGCAAAAATACAGGGAATTGATAGGCTTGGGGATTTCAGCAGCCACCAAATGCCAGTACTGTGCCTTGTTCCACACAGAAATGGCAAAACTGCAGGGGGCCACGGAAGAAGAGATCGAGGAAGCCGCAAGGTATGCAAAATCAAACGCTGGCTGGAGCACATACCTGCACGGAATGCAAACAGACTATGACCAGTTCAAGAAGGAAATAATACAAATGACAGGCTATGCGAGAACAATGCATTCAAAAAGATAAAGCCCAAAAAGCAAAAAATGGTAAAGCACTTTGGAAAAACTCAAGGCTTCAAAAAAAAGAAAAAACAAGCTACTTTTGAGATTTGAATAGCCTCGGGAATAATCAAGCAAGCACGTTTTTCGACCGGAACTCTGGCCTGAAAGGGTTTTTAAATCCAGAAAGCCAAGTGTCTTGCATGCTTGGGCAAGTCAGTTTTTGCAAAACCTTAAGGAAAGGCTTAAAAACTGTAGCATGCTATAGCATGCTGTGGTGTGTTATGGCTTATGCTACTACTATCCAGTTGAACAAGGAAACAAAGGCAAGGCTCGAG
>DUFJ01000070.1:2156-28472 GCA_013331925.1 Candidatus Iainarchaeum sp. | reverse complement strand
AAATTCTTGAATGAAAAGTTTGAGCAGGAAGAATTCTTGGAAAAAGTGCGGAACAATTTCCTTAGCGTTGCAAAAACCCACTCTAACTTTAAAGTCATTGACTCAATGCCTGGCATAGAGCAGGTTTGGGAAAAAGTGCAGAAAGAGTTGGACGAGTTTTTCGGCTATTCTTAAGGCAGTTCAAGCTTTTTGTAATTGTATTTTTTCAGAAATTCCTCGTTCATTTTGACGCTTTTTCCCGCAAGAAAGCCGCCTGCAATCTGTTTTTCCTCNNTCACTTCAGCAAGACAGAATTCAGGCATTTTAAACTCTTGCTTTTCCTTTTCAGTCTCGAATTCAAAATCCACTAGCACAAGCCCTTTCAGGGAATCCTTGAAAACATCGATTTCAGCAATCCTCCCGTTCACTAGATAATAGTAGCGAGTTTTGCTGACTCTTTTTCCCTCCAGTATTGAAAGCTCTTCAAACTCTTCACTTGAAAGAGGAATTGAGACTTCCAGGCATCTTGAATTATCGCCTTCTTCAATCGGCGCTTTCCTCAAGATTTCCATTTTTTCCCCGTTCTTCCTGAACTTTAATGTTGGATGCTCGGAGCTTGTGGGAAAGTAAATGTCCAATATTTCTTTGTTCTTGCAATTCTTCAATCCTTCAGGCAGGAATTTTGCGAGAAAAGTCCTTTCCAACTCTATCATTTGAAAAAACCTTTTATTTTTTCCTTTCAGGCCTTAACTGCCTGACTTTAATGCCTGCCTCTTCCAAAAGCTGTGCTGCGAGAATGTCTGATTCAGGCAGCGGCTGTTTCTTGTTGAAGTCTTTTTGCGGGATTGAGAAAACCACTTCCTTGATGCCTGCATTTATTATTATTTTAGCGCAAAGCACGCAGGGCTGGACTGTGGTGTAGAGCGTTGCATCCTGCACCGAGGTTCCGCTAGCTGCGGCCTGCACTATTGCGTTCTGTTCAGCGTGAGTCGCCATGCAAAACTCCAGCCTTTCGCCTGATGGAATATCGCGCTCTTGCCTCATGCAGTAGCCTTTCTCAAAACAATCAGTTATGCCTTTTGGGGCGCCGTTATAGCCTGTTGAGAGAATTTGCTTGTTTTTTACTATTACAGCGCCTGCCTGTTTTTTAAAGCAGGAAGCGCGTTTTGAGGTAGTGCTGGCTATCTCCATGAAGTATGTGTCCCAGGAGATTCTCTGTTTGAACTCTTGCATGATTTAAAGTTTTGAAGGAAAGAGTATAAAACTCTTGCATTCGCTTTCCTGGCTTTTAAGAATATCGCCCGAATAGCAAGCTTTGGGAATTAGAATAATAGCTAATGGAAAACATGGGCTTCGTGAACTGTCTTGTAAGAGTGCAGTTCTTTCTCAGAAAACCATAGCGCGATTTCTGCCTTTGCCTCTTCCTTGCTTCCTGAAGCGTGCAACAAGTTTTGCACGTCCTGGTCATTTGTTATTGCGTGCTCTTTTGTCATGTGCGCAAAGTCTCCCCTGATTGTTCCAGGCGCTGCTGCTGAAGGATAGGTGCTTCCGGTTATTTTCCTGACTGCCTCAACTGCCTCAATGCCTTCCAGAACAATGGCAACAACAGGGCCTCTTGTAATATAGCCCACAAGCATTCCCCTTACTTTCTCTCCGTGCCTTTTTTCAATGTCTTCAGTGTAATGCTTTTTTGCAAATTCCTTGCCTATCCAAACCATTTTCATTCCTACAATCTTCAAGCCTGCGTCCTCAAAGCGCTGGATTATTTTTCCAGCCAGCGAGCGCTGTACCCCATCAGGCTTTACGACAACCAATGTTTTTTCAAGCATTAAGCTTCACTTTTCTTTCTTCTGCCTTGAGCCAAGCCTTATGCCTTTCTCTTTATGGTAGGAGAGAGTCCATTTTGTCCTTTCCTTGGAGCGCTTGAGCTTGAGCGAGTTTTTCTCGCATTTTCCGCTGCAAAAATAGCTGACGTTGCCTTCTTTTGTGGCGTAAATTTTTCCAGTGCCTCTTGCAATTTCATTTCCGCAGAAAGAGCATTTCACGGCTTTCACCTTTTGGCCCTAATGTCTTTGGCTTCCCTTTCAGTGCTTAAAAGTATTATAACATCTCCGGTCTTGCAGTTTCCTTTCACGTTCCTTCTCTTAATCCTGCCTTTCTCCTCTCCTTCAAGGATTCTGCAAAGCACCTGCACTATCTCTCCGTTAGTTCCAGTGCGCTTTATTATCTCAACAATCTCTGCCGGAGTTCCCTGCTCTGCCATTTACAATCACTTTTACTTTTCCAGGTCTTTGAGCTTTTTCAGTATTTCTTCCAGCTCTTTTTTCAAATCGCCTTCGTCAGTTATTGCGACTGCTGAAGTGCCGACATTCAATCCTGCCTTTTCCCCAAGGTCTTTTTTGGCAGCAACGAAAGTGCATGGAATGTTTTTTTCCTTGCAGAGCAATGGCAGGTGCATTACTAATTCCAAAGGCTGCACGTCTTTTGCCACAATCACCAGTTTTGCTGTCCCTCTCTCGACCATTTTGGTTGTTTCGTTAACTCCGACCTTTACTTTTCCGTTCTTTTGCAGTTTTTCCAAAAGCTGCAGTTGTTTTTCCTGCAATTCTTTAGGAACTTCAAAACCCATTTCTGCCATAACAAAGACCTCCAAAAAACCGAACAATGCGGTTTTTCTCATCGGTTTGAGAAACCGTTGCTAAAACTATACCGAACTCTTGATAGAGAGGGTTTAAAAATTAAACTATTTTTTTCTGAGCACTATAATATCATCACCTGCTTCCAGAATTTCAAAACCCAGCTTGTCTGTAAAGTGTTTAAAGCTTGATTCTTGGCCGACGCCAAATTCAAAACCAGGCCATACTACAAAATCATGCAGTACTATGATTCCATTGGGTTTTAAAACTCTGAAAACCTCAGCCATTGCTAGATTGCTGTTTAAAACCCTGGAAGGGAAATTATCGCCAGATGCAGACCGTCCTTCAAGCTCTGCATAATCCGAGTAGAGAAAATGGTCTGAAACAATGCAGTCTATTGAGTTGTCCCTGAAAGGCAGGTATTTGTGTGCGCTTCCACGAAGCTTGGCAGTTGCTTTGACTAAGCGCTTGTTTTTTGCCAATTTTGCAATATCCAATGCTTCAGGGCTTGTGTCCAGGCCTATTGCAATTGCTCTACGGTTTTGCAAATGCTTTGTCAGCACGCCTGTCGAGCTTCCAAAATGGAGTATTGTCTTATCCTTGACGCTTCCCAAATGCTGATTTAAAGCTTTAAAAATTCTATAATACTTGTTTAGGGTTCTTCCAAAATCTGCGGTTTCATGACTACTAATGTCTTTTCCACGCCTTGCCGCAAACCCTAGTGTTCTATTGGAAAGCCTTGTTCGGTAGTCTAATCCGCGAAGTTTTTTATCCCTCGTAAACAAGTTGCCTTGATTTTTGCTGGCTTTCCTAATTTTCAAGCTAACGCCTCACTTGTGGCTATACCAGAGCCTTACTAAGCTTTTCACTTTTTCGTCAATAATGCAGTAGCCGAATTTTTCAAGAAGGACGTGGTCTCCTTGCTTTTTTTCAGCAAGGAATTTTTCAGCAATTCCTTCAATCTTCTTTCCGTCAGGCATTGTAATTTCCACTTTTACTGTCTGCTCCGGCAAAAGCCAGACAAGCGTTGAACGGTCTATCTTGTCAGTCCCTGTGAAATGCGCAAAAGCTGACTTTTCTCCAAGCTCCGTAAGCTTTGCGTTATAGGCAGTTCTGAGCCTGAAAGTGTCGTTTGTTTTTATCTTCAGGACTTCGCTTTTTGAAACCAAAAACTCCTGGTTTCCTTCCTTGAGCTGGAACACTTTCTCGCCTTTTTCAGGAAAGTCCGGATGCACTGGAATTTTTGCTTCAACTTTTGGGCAGAATTGCACCTCAAGCTTGAAGGCTTCCTGCACAAAGCTTATCCTGTCAGAGATTGGGTCTATTATTTTCCTGTTCGCATCGTACAAGGCGTCAATGCTTATTACAGCATCGTTGGTGTTCAAGCCCAGGCTTAGGATTATTTTCTCGATTGCTTCTGGAGAAATTCCTCTCCTGCGTAGTGTTGCAATGTTTCCAATCCTTGGATCATCCAAGCCTGAGAAATCTCCTTCCTGGATTGCTTTCTTGATTTTGCTCTTGCTCGTGAGCGAGCCTTCCAAGCGAATCCTGCCGGTGTGGAAAGCGTGAGGGTATTTCCAGCCAAAATAATCGTAAAGGAATTTTTGCTTTGTGGCGTTTTGCGCATGTTCTTGTCCCCTGATGATTAGAGTGATTCCCAAATCATGGTCGTCAATCGCAGAGGCAAGGTTGTATGAAGGCCATACATGAAAGCCTTTTGTTTTAGGGTTTGAATGCTCTGGATTGTCGACTATTTTTGCAAGCCACCAGTCGCGAACGCTTGGGTCTTTGTTTTCCAGCTCGGTTTTAATCCTTGCGACTGCTTCCCCTTCTTTGAATTCGTGCTTTAGCATTTTTTCCCAGCGCTTTGATTGCTCTTCTGCCTGCAGTTCCCTGCAAGGGCATGGTTTCTTTTCCCTGATTAGAGAGCGCCATTTTTCCGAATCGCAGGTGCAAACGTAGGCTTTTCCCTTTGCCATCAGCTCGCCCGCAATCTGCAGGTGCCTTTCAATTCTGTCAGAGGCGAAATAAATTTTTTCTATTTTTTTCACCCCAAGCCATTCCAGGTCTTGAGTGTAGGATTTGATTGCCTCTTTCATCTGCATTGGCTTTTTTATCTTTGGGTCTGTATCGTCAAACTTTAGTATGAATTTTCCCTTGTATTTTTCAGCATAGCTCCAGTTTGGGATTGCCTGCCTTGCATGCCCTAGGTGCATTGGGCCTGAAGGGTTTGGAGCCAAGCGCGCTATTACCTCTTCTCCTTTTTCAGCCCATTCTAAAGATGGCAGGCCTTCCTCTTTCTCTTTGGGCTTTAGCTCGTAGCCTTGGTTTTCTGAAAACTTTCCGTACTCTTCCTTTATCTCGTCCATTCCCATTGCGTTTACTTGCTTCACTATTTCTTTGATGCGCGGCATTGCGCTTACAAAATCCAAGTCTTTCTTTAGCGCGATAACTTTTCCTACTACTGCATTAATGTCTGCCTTGCCTTCATGCAGGAAGGCATTCTTTATTGCATACCTGTATGCAATGTCTTCAAAGCCCATAATAATTCCGCTTTCTCTTGCTGGTGTGTGAATTAATCAATGCGGTTGTTATAAAAAAAGCATTTGGTATTTTTGGCGCTTTAGACGCTTTTGCCTTGCTGCCAGCAGTGGTCGAAGTATTTTTGAATCATTGCGGCTGCGGGCTTGTTGTTGTTCCAGATTGTGAAATGGTATTCTGGCTTTTCCTTTGAGAAATCGCTTAATGCCAGGACTACTTTTTTCTTGTCTATAATATATGCGTTCATTCCGTGGTCTTGTTCTTTAAGGCTCATTCCGTTGCTTGCGTAGCGTTTTATGTCCTCGTTTAGCGAGCGGGGCAGCTTGCTCAAGAGTTTTACGCTTATTTTCCTTTTCAAGGCGTTGTGCAGCGCTTCTTTGAGAATGTCCTGGTTTTCGTCAAGCCTGCTTAGCGCTATCACCTCGCTTTTTGCTGAGTCTATTTCCTGCGCTAAAATGCGCAGGAAGTCGTTCTTGTCTTTCACTTTCATTACTTTTTCCCCGAAGTCTTCCTCGCTTGTTTTCAGGTTTCCGAAAAACTGCTTTAGCTCTGAGGTTTTTTCCTCGAGCTTTTTTATTTCGTGCTTTTTCTGGCTTATCAGTTCTTCAAAAACACTGTTTGGCTCTATAACCCTGTATTTTTTAGGGCGGCCGTAAATTTCTATCACTAAGCCTTTTTTCGTAAGCCTTTCCAAGACGTCATAAACCCTGGTTTTTGGAACTTGTGCAAGGCGGCTTATCTCCGGGGCTTCTGTTTCCCTGAGCTTGAAAAGCGTTGCCAGTGTTTTGGCTTCGTACTCTGTCAAGCCAAGCTGTTCCAATAATTCTATAGCTTCAGCGCTCATTTTTTCATCCTTCTAAAATAGACCAAAAATCATACTATTTACTGTTTACAGTTAATAAAAGCCTTTCGGCTTTTAAATCATGCCAAATTCAACTGGTTTTTAGCTGGATAATTATCTTGCTTGTTGAATTTGGCAACTGTCAAAAACCACTAGGTTTTTGACACCAAGCTAGTTTTTCTCAAATGCAACGCTTGCGTAGCCTACGACGTTGCTTGAATCATGCGTTGTTTTTGCAGAACTAGTGTATTCCAAAAGCCTTGCCTTCAGGCTTTCAAGCCTTGCGAATTCCAAAAGGGCTGTAATGCCCGCGAATCCGCAAATGCTCATGTTTTTTTCAAAAACTATTTTGTAAAAGCCTTCCACCTCGTTGGCAAGGATTTTTTCAATCGCTTCCATGTCTTTTTCTTTAGCGCTTTCTTCAGGCTCAAAGTGAGTGAAGTCAGAGCTTGCTATCACTCCAAACTCAAATTCCTTGCTTGCTTCTGAAAGGGTTTTTCCGATGCGTTTCAAAACTTCAAGCCTTTGCTCCGCAAGGCATATTGGGATGATTTGGAAGTCTGGGAATTTTTTTTGCAATAAGAGCAATTGCATTTCTATAGCGTGTTCTTGCAGGTGCGCTTCCTGGTCAAGCTCTGCTTCGGGAATTTTTTTCGCAATGCTTTCAGCAATTTTCTCGTTTACTTTTACCTCTCCGAGAAGCGTTTTCCACTTTCCTGAGGGAAAAATGCTTACTGGCTTTCCGAACCCAGTGTGGTTTGGGCAAAGTATTACGTAGTTTTTTGATTCTTTAAGGCTTGAAATGCTTTTGGCTGCTGTTGCTCCGCTGTAAATCAGGCCAGCATGCGCTGAAATCACTGCTTGAGAGTTTTTCTCTTTCGGAATGTTTTGGAAGATTTTTTCAAGCTGTTTTTCAAGAAGCGCTTTAGAATTAGGGTAGAAAAGGCCCTGCACTGCAGGCTCTCTAAAAATCATCTTCTTTCACTTTTGCGCCTGAAGTCTCTGGAAGGCCTTCTGTCCTGCTTTTGGTTTTTGAATCCTCCGCGTTGGAAAGTTCTCTTGCCTCTTTCCTCGCCGCCTTCTTCCTCTGCCCTTTTTTCGGCTTCTGAAAGCTTGTACTCGAATTCTTCAATGCTCCTGCTGAATTGTTCATCGCTTGCAAGAAGGCCTTTTGCTTTTAGGACTTCTCTCGCCAAGAGCCAGTACACCAGCGCAAGGCTTTTCCTGCCCTTGTTGTTTGCTGGAATAACCAAGTCGATGTTTTTTGTGGAATTGTTTGTGGAGCATAATGCAATTACCATTGCCTTAATCTTGCTTGCCTCTTCTATTGCCTGCGAATCGCTCTCAGGCTCTGTGGCTATTACAAGCTTTGGCTCGAAGAATTCCTTTGAGCGAGAGTTTGTGAAGGTGCCTGGCACAAAGCGGCTTGTCATTGGCTTTGCCCCTGTTGTTTCAGCGAATTTTTCCGCAGGAGTCTGGCCGTAAAGCCTTCTTGAAACTACTGCTATTTTTTCCGCTGGAACTTGAGCTATTGTTTGCGCTGCAATTCTTATTCTTTCGTCAAGGGTTTGCACGTCCAAAACGCTCAATCCGTCAGGCCTTTTTTTGTAAATGTATTTTTTCATCTCTCCGCTTTTGAATTTTGTGCCAATGTGCGCTCCGCTTTTCAGGTACTTGTCTGCTGGCACTAAAAGCACTTTGCCTGCTATCTGCTCTTCAAGCTCTTTTTCTGCCTCTGGCTTTGCTTCTTTCTTTTCTTTCTCTGCCATAAATCCACTTCTTAAACCTTGTATTTCATTATGTCGTCTATTGACTCAACGTGGCTGAATATAGCCCTCTTGCAGCAGTAGCGCGTTATTCCAAGCTCTTCAAGCGCTTTTTCGGGCTTTTCCTGCTTTTGGATCCTTCGCACGTATTCTTCAAAAACGTCCGCTATGACTTTTCCGCAACTGAAGCATCTTATAGGGATTATCATTTTCTTCCACCTTCTTTTTTTACCTGAAGGAAAGCTGTTTTTTCGCTCTTGCTCCCCTTCCTAATGGCTTTTTCGGCTCTTTCCTTCTAGAGTCGTCAACTAATAATGTCCTGTCGTATTTGGTGAATTTTTCTTTTAGCTTTTTCTCGCCAAAATAGTTCACTAAAGCTTTTGCGATTGCTGTCCTTGAGGCAAGAGCCTGCGCTGTTGCTCCGCCTCCATTAACGTTCACTGTAATGTCTACCTCGCTTGCCACATCGCCCGTAATCTCAAACGGCTCTTTTATAAGCTCTCTAAGGTAGTGCGTTGAGTAAGTGTTCAGGCTTTTTTTGTTAATCCTTACAATTCCTTTGCCCTGCCTTATCACTGCCCTTGCTGTTGCTGTCTTTTTCTTGCTTTTTGAGGTAATGCCTTTTGCTTTTTTCTTTTTTTTCTGCGTTTTTTCAGCTTCTGCCATATTTCAATCAACCTTTAATCATTCCATTTTGCCCCGCAAAGGACTGCAAGCTCTCCGACGCTTATGCTTTTCTTGATGTTTTCTTTCCTTGCGCTTTCAATGCTTTCCGCTTTTTCTTTCTCTAATGCTTTTGGCACTCCAATCCAGACTTTTAGGCTGTGTAATGCTCTTCTTCCTCTTTTCGAGTATTTTGGCAGCATGTTCCTTATCGCTGAACGCACTATCCTGTCAGGCATTCTTGAGTCTTTAGGGCCTTTTCTTGGATTGCCTTTAGGGCCTCTTTCAATCTTTGTCCTGAGTTTTTCAGCAAGGAATTCCCTGCTGCCGCTTATTATAGCTTTTTCTGCGTTCACGATTTCCACTTTTTCCCCTTGAAGCAGGTGTTTTGCCACTACAGTAGCCATCCTGCCAAGCACCAGGCCTTCTGCATTCACTATCTTTGCCATTCTCATCACTTTTCATGCGGTAATAATTATTTCTGAAGGCTTGAATTTCCTGCCCAGGGAGTTTTTCAAAAGCTCCGCAGTTCCTTTCTTTTCAGTTATCGCCTTTTTCGCTCCTTCACTATAGCTCAAGGCTATTGCGTTGATTTTATTTTCAATCTTTTCATTGCCTAAAACTTTTCCTGGCACTATGAATGTCTTGCCCGCAAACTTTTTGCTGAAAAAATCCAGCTTTGAAACATTCACTTCAATCCTCTGCCTTCTGGGCTTTTCAAGCTTTTCCGCAACCGCCTTCCACAGTCCTTGTTTTTCCTTTGCAGCCTTTCTGTACAGGGCTGTGATTAGCAAGTTGGTGCTTTGTTTTGTGCTTCCTTTCTTTGCCATTTTTTCACCGTTCTTTTTAAAACGCGAGTTAAAAAGCAGGTTTTTTTTGCTTTGCAGGAAACAAATTTCCGAAGGGACTGCTTTTTTGCCAAGCTTTTTTTTCAAACGCTTTGCGGAGCAAAGCTGCTTTTCGCAAGCCTTTTCCTTGGAAAGGCTTTTGCAGGGGAAGGGATTTGAACCCTTGAAGGCACTAAGCCACAGGATTTCATCCCAGTTCCGCTAAGGGCTTAAGTCTGGCAGATTTTTTTTGCAAAAAATTCTCCTGCCCCTTTGACCGCTCGGAAACCCCTGCAGTCGCTAATAATTGTTTTCCAATGCTTTTTTTATAACATTCCTGCTTTTTTTTGAAAAATCACTCCTTTAAGCTGCTTATTTCCTTTTTGAACTCTGTTGTTTTCTTGGAAAGCGCTTCTATCGCGCTGTAAAGTATTTCCTCGTTTTCCAGCTGCCCGTGGGTTTCAAGGAACAGCACAAAGCTGCCTTCTTCAGGCACTATGCTGATTAAGCCTTTCTCGCAGTTGTTCCTGCAGGCGTTGCACGCATCGCATTCCAGAGCGTCCGTAAGCACGATTTTCTTGCCTTTTGCTTCCAGGATGTTTTTCGGGCATTCTTTGATGCAGGCTTCGCACAAGTCGCATTCGCCGTTTATTGTGATTTTGTTCACTTGCCTGTAGCCTACTATTGCAGGCTGCCATTTTGCGTGCTCTTTTCCTGAATTCAGCACAGCAAGCATTTCAGCCTTTATTTTTTGGCCTTTTGCAAGCTTTGTAAGCGGTATTTTTTTTCCTATTATTTCAATATCCGGGTCTGAGCTTTTTATGTCCTTGCTGTAAGCTGTTCCTGGCCCTTCTTTCTCAATCCAGAGTTTTACGCTTTCTCCTTTTTTGAGTGTTTTAAGGCTTGTTTTTATAGGCAATAGCGCAAGCCTGTGCGCGAGCATTTCGTCAAAAACCACTGAATTATTGTCGAAAAAGGTCACTTCTTCTATTGCGAGTGTTGGAACTTCTGTAAGTATCGCCCTTCTCAAGGCGTTCATTAATTCCGTAGACGCGCCTTTTATTAGAATGTTCAGCGTGTTTGCTTTCCTTTCGAGCACTTTGATTTCAAAAACCACTTTTTTTTCACCTTTTTTAATGTTTTTTTCCTCTGTCGCGCTTTTTCTTCCTGCATCCGTCGTGGGGAATTGGAGTTACGTTATTGATTGTTTTAATCCTGACTCCCATTCTTGTAAGCATTCTAATCGCTGCCTCTGCCCCCTGGCCTGGGCTTTTTGACCTTAGGCCTCCTTGGCCTCTTACTCTTACTTCCACTTCTGTAATGCCTTTCTCTCTTGCTTTTTGCGCTACTGTTTCAGCAACTTTCATTGCAGCGTAAGGCGAGGATTCTTTGTGCTGTGCTTTCACTACCATTCCTCCGGAGCATTTTGCTAGTGTTTCAGCTCCTGTAATGTCTGTGAGCAGTATTATAGTGTCGTTGTGTGAGGCATAAATGTGTATTATTCCTGTCTTTCCTAGAGCCATCATTTTTCACCTTCTTTCTCTTCAATGATTTCTTTGGCCTCTTCCTGGCTTTCTGGATTTTCCAAATCTTCAGAAGGCTTTGCTTCCTCAAACTCTTCCTTAGTGCTTTTCTGTTTTGGCTTTTCTTCGATCGCGATTTTCATTGGCTCTTTGAAATAGCCCACGCTTGCTTCAAGCCCTGTGCTTACCAGAAAGCTTGGAATAGTGACTTTTTTTCCCCCAACTGCTATTTTTCCGTGCGTTATGAACTGCCTTGCCTGTTTTGGAGTCAGCGCAAGGTTTTTCCTCAGCACTATTGTCTGCAGTCTTCTTTCCAAAAGCGCTTCAACCTCTAAGCTTAAAACGTCGTCAATTCCTGCATTTTCCTTGAGCAATCCAATCCTTGCAAGGCTCCCTATAAGCTCTTTTTCCAGCCTTTCCCTTTTTTGTATTGGAAGAGCGAGCATTTTCCTTGCGTTCTGCCTTTTCAGGCGCAGCATCGTCCTTGCCCTCCAGAGCTCTCGCATGTTTTTCAGCCCGTATTTTTCCAGGAGTTTCCTGTCTGTCTCAAGCCTTTCAGCATCCCAGACCTTCCTTGGCTTTTCGAACTTTTTCCTCTTTTTTTTCGGGTCGCCCATTAGTTCACCTTATTTTTTCTTTTCCTTGCTTTCCCCTTTTGCTTCTGCCTTTGCAGGCCCTGCTGCTGCGGCTTTTGCCTCTTTCTTTACTACTCCGACCGTTGCTCCACGCTTCCTGAAGCTGCTTCTTGTCCTTTGACCTCTTACAGGCAAGCCGTACATGTGCCTTACTCCCTTGTAAGCTTTTATTTTTTTCATTCTTTCAATGTCTTTCCTGATGCTGAAGTCCAGGTCTACCATTACCTGGTGCATGTTCTTGCCTGTCTCGTAGTCTTTTCTCCTGTTGTAAAGCCAGGATGGTATGTTGAACTTTTCAGGGTTTGAGACTATTTCCTCGAGCTTTTCGTCCATCTCTTCAGGAATGCTTCCTAATGCCTGGTCGTAAGGGATTTTGCAGTTTTTTTCAAACTCATAAGCCATTATGCGGCTCATCCTGTGCCCCAGGCCTTTGATTTTCATCAAGGCCCTGTATATTGGAAGATTGCCGTCCAAGTCCTTGTTCATTATCCTTACAATAAGCCTTAGCTCTTTCTGCTCTTGCATTTATATTCCTTCCTTCAAAGCTTTTATTACCTCTTCCCTTGCTGCTCCTTTCTTCAGCTCTGCCTTGAACGCTGTTGGAAACAAGTGCGAGGGATTGCATTTTTTCCTTTTCACTCTCTCGCCTTCGATTATTGGCATTCCTTTCTCTCCAAAATCCACTACTATTACTTTCTCTCCGGCATTCTTGCCTGCTCTTTTACCGCACACTCTTCCGATCTCGATCAAAGCCATTTTTTGCACCTTATTTTTTTATTTTCTCCAAAAACTTTTCAATCACTGCTATAGTAGCTTCCTCATCCAGCCTGTCCAGATTTAGCACCATGTCAAACTCTTCCGGAACAAAGTATCCGGTGCCTGAAATTGCGGCTATTGCCTTTGAGAGCGCTTTCTCTTCTTCCTCTATTTTTTCCAATGCCGCTCCCATAGAAATTTTTTCCCTTTCGGAAACCTGCTTTGCCCTTGCCTTCCTTGCGGAGTGCAGGAATATTTTGACAGCCTTCTGCAGCTGCTTGCAAGCTATCATGCTGTCTGTTATGAAATTTCCCTTGCTTTCCTCTTCTGCAATCTCCTGCCTCGAGCTTTCAGAGCTTGCCGCAATCGCTTTCGCGTCAACGATTTCCCTGCTCAAGTGCTTCAGGCCCAATCTCATCGCAAGGGTCTTGCAGAGTTTTTTTGTCTCTGTTCCTGGAAAGCTTGCAATCGCGACTATCATTTCATCCTCTCCATTGCCTGTGTTACTAGCTTCTGCCTGCTCAAGTCTATCTCTTGGATGCTTTTGGACTTTTGCCTTAGCATTGCTGCCTCGTCAATGACAAGCCTTCTGCAGGAACTGCAGAGAATGCCCCCAAAAATAACGCTTGGCTTTTTCTCGCTCTTTCCAAGGCCTGAAACCTGGGCTTTTGTTCTTCCGTGNNTTCCGTGAGGCACTCCGTGCAGTTGCTTTCCGCAAAGAATGCACGAGCGCTTGCCTGTTTTTTTCCTTGCTGTTGCAATCCTTTTCCTGCCTGAAACAGTCCTTGTGAATTTTTTCCTCTTTTGTTTTGCTGAAGCCATTTAAAATGCCCCTTTTTTTTCAAGCTTGGACACTATCGCATTTATTACTATTCCTGCAATGAAAGCGCACACGAAATACCATTTCAGCCAGCCCCATTTTGCTCCAAGCAATGGCACTTCAAAGCCTAGCGTTATTATGAAGCCAGCGCTTGAGTACAGGTTTTGAATCAGGAGGAATGGCGGCAGGAATATTATCATGCTTACTATGAGCTGTTTTGGCATGTTCTGGAATTGCGCCTGCATTTCCTGCATTACCTGCTTTTGCAGCTCTTCAGCCTCTCTCTTGGAACTCTCGTCGCCTTTCTTCATCAGCTCCATTGCTTTCTTGTTTTTTTCCTTGATGCTGCTCTGCAGCTGCCTTGTTTTTTTCCAGTTTAGAAACTTGATTTGCACCATCATTGAAATTATTGCAAGCGCTATTGCAATTACCGCAATGTCTATTGCCGGGCTGATTATTTGAAAGCTCATTTTTTTCACTTATCCTAAAAATTTCCTCAAGAGCGGGTTCATTTCAGANNATTGGCGGAATGTACCTGTTCAGGACTCCTTGGATTATTCTAGGGTCTCTCCTGAAGCCTGGAATGTACATTCCTGAACGCTGTAGCTGGTTGCTTACGCTTTCAGTGCTCTGCCCTCCAAGCTCAACCCAGAATTTTCCGAAAACAACGCACAAAACAACAAGTATTGCAATGTACACGACTCCATGCAGTATTTCAATAAACACTCTCTGGCTTGGCCCTAGAACGAGCAGCGCTTCAAGAATGCTGTAGCTGTCAATCCTTGGAATTTGCGTAATCCAGCTCAAGCCCTTGATTATCATTGCAAGAATATTGTCTCCTGTTATTACCGAGGACATTATTTGGATATTTGCAAACAGCGCGCTTGCAAGAATCACCGGCATGTTGCTTACGTACATCAACTTTACTGGAAACCTGCCTCCAAACCCTTTAGGCCCCATTGCTATTGGAATGTTGATGTGCATTCCTTCAGCAAAAGTTACAGCAGCAAAGATTGCTATAGCGAAAAATATTGGAATTATTAAAGTCAGGGCTATTATCACCTTTCCTGAAGCTATGTTTTCAAAGATTTGGAAAAGCACAGCTCTCCCTAATCCTGGAGGCGAGAACAACTGCCAGAAAAACCCTTGGGATACTCCTGCTGCGATGAACAAGCCGACTCCGGAGCCGATTCCGTACTTGCTCACTACCTCGTCCAGGTACATTACAATGATTGCTCCGATAACTACCTGCAAAAGCACTGGAATGAACATTCCTTCATTAGGCGTTATGAGGCTTGGGCCTAGGCCAAAGCCAGTGTAAGCTCCTGCTTCAAAAAATGCAATCACTATTGTGAGCAATTTTTGCATTCCAGTAAATCTTGCCCTGTCCTGCGGATTGCTCAAGTCCATGTTGATGAATTTTCCGCCAATCAAGAGCTGCAAAACAATGGATGCCAGCACTATCGGCCCTATTCCCAAAGTCATTATCGTTCCGATATTGCTTGCAAGAAGGTCCTGGAACAGGCGCAATTGCTCAAAGCTTGAAGGCTGTATGCCTATTATCGGTATTGCCCCGAGAATGTAGAACAGTATCAAAATTGCGGCTGTCCAGAGCAGCCTTTTCTTTAATACAGGCTTTTTCTCCGGAGCCTTGACTTCCGGAAGCATTCTAATCAAAGGGTCAAGCTTTTCAAAACTCACTGTTTTTCACCTTTTTCTTTAATCTTTTCTTCCGCTGCTTTTTCCATTGGTTTTTCTTTTTCTCCGGCCTGCTTTGTTTCCTTTTTCTTTTGTTTTTCCTTACTTTCAACCATTCCGCCTGCTTTCTGGATTTTTTCAGCAGCTTTTTTGCTTGCTTTCAGGTTTTTCAATATTATTTTTTCGTTAATGCTTCCTTCGCTAAGTATTTTAAAAAACCCTGTTTTTTTCCCATCAATTATGACTCCATTGGCTTCCCTTGATGCTTTTTTTTCTTCAATCCATTCAGGAATTCTCCTTTCCAACTCTTCAAGGTTTAATGCTTTTTGATTTAGAGTTTTAGGCTTGAGCCTTTTTTTCACTCCGAAATCATGCATGTACGTGCTGAACTTGTGCTTGTGGCCTCCTGCCCTGCCTCTTCCTCCCCTTACTCCGGAGCCTCGCCTGTTCTTTGTATTGCCGCCTCCATGCGTTCTGTTTCCCCTCATCCTGTGCTTTTTCTTTCTCTTTCTTACTGTCATTCTTACACCATTCTTTCAATCAGTTCGTTGATTTTTTCTCCCCTGTCTCCCAAGGCGCCGCCAAGCTTGAACGGCTTTTTAATGCCTTGCCTTTCAAATCCTTTTTTTGGGGGGGAGAGCCTGAAGACAGGCTTTATGCCAAAATCCTTAAGCGCGCTTTTTCCCTCGATTATTTTTTTCGCAAGCTCTTCAAAGCTTGCTGTTTTTTTCTCTTTCAATGCCTCAAGGCTCAGGCGCTTGTTTCCCGCAAGCCTTGCCCTTTTCTCAAGCAGCCTTGCAAGGGTTTTCTCGCTGATTTTCCCGAATGTCGCATAATCCTGCACCTTCCTTATCATTCCAAAAGCCTGCTTGCTTTCTGGCAGGAGAGAGAGCTGGTTGCATGTTTTCAAGCGCAGTAGCCTGAAGGCTTTCTTGATATCCCACCTTGTTCCAATGCTTCCCCTAACTCTTACTATCGCAATCATTTTTTTTACCTTTTTTCCAGCTTTTCCTTGAACTCGCCTGAAATTTTTACCTTGCTTATGTTTTTCAACGCGTCAATAACAGCGCTTATGAAATTAAGCTTTGTTCCAGTGCTTCCGAAAGTCTTGCACCAAATGTCCTTGATGCCTGCAAACCTTAAAACATCCTTTACGTTGTCTCCGCACACCAGCCCTGTTCCTTTCGGAGCTGGCAGCAGTATGACTTTTACTGAAGCGCATTTTCCTTCAGTCTTGAACGGAATGCTGTGAGGTTCGCTGCAGTTGCATTCCCAGCTTCCGCATCCTTTCTTTACGCTTACTAGGTGGAGCTTTGCGTTCGCGACCGCTTTTTTTATCGCAGGCATTTTTTCCTTGTCTTTCGCTACTCCAATCGCAACATGCTTTATCCTGTCTCCCACAAGCACTGAAGCCCTGAAGCTGAAGTTTCTTCCCTGCCTTGTCACTCTAGTTGTTTTCCTGAATTCAACAAGCTTTTCTTCAAGGTCTGGAAGCAATGAGTCAATGACTTCTGGCTCTAGCAGCGCAAGGTTTTTCTCTCCAATCTGTTCAAAGCTTGAAATTTCGCTGTTTATCACCATTTTGCCAAGGGCTGTTTTCGGGCTCCATTCCACTAGGGCTTTTTCCTTTCTTTCCTTGTCCCTTGCCTGCGCAAAGCCGTCCCTTTCTCTCTTCTTTCCGCTTTTTTCAGCTCCCCTGCCTTTTTTAATCTTAAAAACCATTTTTTTTCACCTTTCAGCTCTTGAGCTTTTCCCCTATCGCCTGCTTTGTTTTTTCAAAATATTCCGGAATTTTTTCAGGCTGTGAATTGTTTTTGAAATATGCTGAAAACTTTTTCCTTGCGTTCTCTTCCCCGATTTTTTTAGCGAATTCTGCAATGTGCATTCCTTTGACTCTTTCAGCGCTTGGGAATGCCTTCTCGTCCGCTGGCATTTTCAGACCTGCATCAATTGCGCCTTTCAATGCTGCAAAGCACCTGTTTCCCTTGATGTTTTCAACAAGGCCTATGTCAAGAATAGCCTCTTTCACTCCTTTCACCAATGCTTTTTTCCCGCATAAAAATCCAGTAAGATAGGCTGCCGGAATGTTTGCAAAGCCTGAACTCCAGCCGTATTCTTTCAGCTCCGTGCTTACAGCGCTTGCTATTGTCTCGTCGCCTTTTGGATTATATTTCACTACCTGCGCGCTGTACCTCTTGTTAGATCCCCTGACCACAAGCCTTGGCTTTTTGCTTTTTAAGAGCTCCAGCCTTCTCTTAAAGTCTGTCTTTCCGTTCTTTCTTCTCTTGAACTTGGTTTCAAATGTTGACTTGTGTGCCATTTTCATTCACTTTCCGGTTTTTATGAACTCTTCAAGCTGTTTTCTTCCCTTGAAATAATTGCCTTTTATGAGCCTGTACGCTTTGCTGAATTCTTTCCCCTCAAGGCTTTCCTGTTTTTTCAGCTCTTTCCATTTTCTCCTCAAAGCCCTCACTCTCTTGGTCCATGTCTCTTTCTTCCTCATCCTTGCCTTTGCTTTTCCCTTCCTTTTTCCAAAGCCTTTCTTCCTGCCTTTTCTCTTCTGCGCTTTCAGCACTCTTGCCCTTCCCTTGCTTTGGAAGGAGGGCCTTTTTTTCTTCACTATTCCCTTCTTCACTAACTCTCTAACATCCTCCGCTGTTATTGCCTCTCTTGCCTTTGCAGCCTGCGAGCTGTCAATCCATACTTTTGAGATTCCTGTGTTAAGGATTTTTGCTGCAATGCGCCTGATGCTTTTTAGCTTCAATCTTTCACCAATTTTCTTTTTAATAGTTTAAAACATGAATTCCCTGCTTGTTTGCCTGCCTTGCTATCTCCAGGCGTTTTTTCCTTCCAACGCCTGCTGAAATCCTTACGGCAATGTTTTTTCCGATTCCTGAAAGCTGTGAGGGATTGCTTACCATCACTTCCGCAAAGCCTGAAGGATGGATTCCTTTTATCTCTCTTAACGCTCCATACCCCGGCCTCGGCCATGCCCCGTCCTCTTTTTTTCTCTTGATGTCTATTCCCCTTGGCTTTCTCCACTTGTTCCATTTCTCAACGCTTTTTTTCCTGATTTTTCTTTTCCCGAACCTTCCCCTGAAAACAGGCCTTTTCCTTTTCTGCTTTACCAATTCCATAAGCCTTTTCACTTCAGGGCTTTTCCTTACTTTTTCAAGCTTTACTTTCTCCTTTTTTTTCTTTTTCTTCCCTGCCTCTTCCTGTTTTTTTTCAACAGTTTCTTTTTGCTGTTTTTTTTCAGCTGTTTTTTCCCCATCTTTTTGCGTTTTCTCTTCCTGCTTTTTTTCAGCTGCCTCTGGTTTTTCCCCTGCTTTTTTTGCTGTTGCCTGTTCTTTTTCTGCTGGTTTCGGNNTTTTTTCCGCTCGCTTCTTCCGTTTTTGCTTCGGCTGCTGGTTTTTCCACTGCTTCGGCTTTTTTCGCCTGCTCTTCAGCTGCTTTTGCAGCCTTTGGCTTTTCCTGCACTGCCTTTTTTCCGGCTTTTGCTTTTTCTTCGCTCATTCTTTCACTCTTTTGCTGTAATGAATATTCCGTCCTGGAAGATGCGCCTGTCCTTGCCTTTAAGGCGCGTGAGCTGTTCAATGTTTGCAGCTGTCTGTCCTACATGCTCTTTGTCTGCTCCTTTCACGATTATCTCTTTTCCTTTGATTTCAACGCTTGTTTTTCCTACAATAAGCGCCTGCTTTGGCTTTTTGCTGCCTAGAAAATTCACTATCTCAATTTTGTTTTCTTTTTTTGTCACGTTTATCGGAAAGTGCGCGTACACTATTGAAAGCCTGTAAGCGTATTCTTTTTCCAGGCCTTTTGCAAGGTTTTTAACATGGGCCTGAATGCTGTTCACGAGTTTTTTTTCCTTCTTGGAGTCTTTTGCAGCGCTAATTCTTACCTTGTTCCCTTCTGCCTTTATGCTGATTCCCAAGGCTTTGAATTCCTTGCTTGACTCTCCTTTCGGGGATTTGAGCACCAGCCTGTTGCCTTGCATGCTTGCCTGCATTTCCTTTGGGAGTTCAATAATTGCTTCCATTTTTTCACCGTTTAGTTTAGTAAACAAAGGCCAGCAGCCTTCCTCCGGAATTCTGTTTTTTCGCTTCACTATGCGTGAAAACCCCTTGGGGAGTTGTTACTATTAGTATTCCAACATCCCTTGAAGGAAGATAACGCTTTTCGAATTTTTCAAAGCCGTCTCTTTTCACTGCATATCTTGGCTTTACTGCCTTGCATTCGTTAATCCTTCCAACAAGCTTTACCTTGAGAACGCCTTCCCTTCCGTCCTCCACTTTCTCAAAGCCTTCAATATAGCCTTGCTCTTGCATTACCTTGAGTATTGCGTTCAAGAGCTTGCTTGCTGGCCTCAAGAGGCATTCTTTCTTCGCCGCCTTTTCATGGTTTTTCAGGTTTATTAGCGCGTCTGATATTGGGTCTGCTCTAGTCATTTTTTCTTCACCTAACTGTATTTTTTAAAGCCAAGCTTTTCCGCAATGTCCTTGAAGCATCGCCTGCAGACATTAATGCCATACCTGTGAATCATTCCCTTGTTGTTGTGGCAGATTTTGCAGTAAATGTCCTTCTTTCTTACTTTTTTCTTTGCTTTCATTGCACTTCAACTCCAAAAGCCTGCTTGAGAAACTCTATTGCTTCTTCCTTTCTTATCAAATGTTTTTTTGGGATTTTTCTCTTCTGTTTTTTCCTTTTCTTCACCCTATAGCCTGGCTTTTCAAGCGTTACAAGAACATCAAAGCCTTTCATTCCAAGCTTTGGGTCGTACTTTACTCCGGAGAGGTCGATGTATTCTTTCACTCCAAAGCCAAAGTTTCCTAAGGAGTCAAAGCTTGAGGCTTTCAACTGCCTGTCTTTTGCGTTCAACGCGTTTTTCAAAAACTCCATGGCTTTTGCCCCTCTAAGCGTTACTTTTGCGCCTATAGGCAGCCCTTCCCTGATTCCCCAGGTCGGCTGCTTTACCTTGCATATTGTCTGCACTGGCTTTGAGTTTGTAATCCTGCGCAGTATTTCCTCTGCTTTTTTCAATTCCTCTCCAGCCTGGCCTACGCCGATGTTCAATGTCACTTTTTCCACGCGGATTTGCTGCATTTTGTTCTCTTGCATTTTTCTCACTTTAGCTCTCGAAAAGCTCTGTTTCAGGCTTTTCCTTTCCAATCACGAAAACATTCCTTGCAACTGTCTGGAATTCTTTCCCGTTCTGCTTTAGTGTGAGCAATGGCTCCTTGCGCATGCTTCCAGGCATTATGGAGATTATGCTTGCTGTCTTTCCAGTATGCTTTCCTGAAAGCAATAATACTAAGCTTCCTTTCTCCAAGGGCATTTCTTTTATTATCTTCTGCTCCGGAAGCTGCACGATTACTGAATCTCCTGGCTTCAGGCTTGTGGAGTTTTCCAAAAAGTTCCTTCCGTCATTAGTGCTCAAGAGAACGCGCTTTCCTTTCGCTGCTTTCTTCCCTTCTATCCTGCAAAGCTTTGTCCTTTCCTTGCTTTTCAGTTCTGCAAGCCTTATCCTGCCTTTAGTGTCAATTACAGCCCTGAACGCTTTCTTCAAGCCTTCCAGCTCTATAATGTCAAACAAGCCTATTGGGAAATTCCTGCTATTCCTCGCCCTGCCATCAACAAGCACTTTTCCGCTGTTCAGTAAAAACCTTGTTTCCTTGGAGTTTTTGCTCAAGCCAAGCAGCTCCCTCAAGGCAAAGCCTAAAGGAACGCTAAGGCTTTTTGAATGAGGCCCTGGCCTGTATGCAATGCTCCATACTTTGACCTTTCTTGCAGCAAACCTTGCTTTCGAAACGCTCAGGCTTTTCTGCTTTACAGAACCTTGTTTTCTCGCCATATTTTCACTTACCTTTCAGAGTTTTGAACCGTCTCTCGTCGCTCCTGTCAACGTCTGTCACAAGAAGGTTTGAGGCTTCAATGCCTAAAGGCTTTTCAGTGCCGTCGCTTTTTTTCAGCTTCAATCCTTCAATGAAAACCCTTGATTTTTTCCTGTCAATTCCTGAAACCTTTCCTGAAAATTTCTTGTGGAATCCTCTCAAAACCTTCACGCTGTCTCCCTTCCTTAACGCAATGCTTCTCCTCTTCAATTCCTTGCGCAATTCCTTGCTCGCGTGCGCTTTCGCAAAGTTTGCCCTGTCCTTTAATGATGCAAGCATTCTTGCTTTTCTCTGTTTTCCAGGCTTTTTTGAACTGCTCATAAACTCACCTTTAGATTATCGCAGTAGCAAGCCCTGCGACCTTTGCCCATCTTTCCCCGACTTCTTTTGCCACTATTCCTTTTACCTCGCTTGCTTTCGGCAGCCCTTTCTCGTCAACAAGCACTACCGCGTTGTCCTCAAACTTTACCCTTGTTCCGTCAGGCCGCCTGTACTCTTTTTTCACTCTCACAACAACCGCTCTTTCAATCTTTTTCCTTATCTCTGGCTTTCCCTTGCTTATCACAACATTCACCATGTCCGCAATTCCTGCAGCAGGCTTTTGCCTGTACCTTGTATGATGCCCAAAGACCGTGATGATGTACGCTTCCTTTGCCCCGCTGTTGTCAGCGCAGGTGCATACAGTATTCTGGTTCAGTGTTTTCACTATTGAAGCGCTTATTGCCTTCATTCTTCATCAGCCCCTTCTTTTTTCACTTGCTTTCCAGGCTTTCCGCCTGCTTTTTCTTTCGCTGGCTTTTTTTCTTGCTCTTCTGCCTTCTTTTCCCCTGAGCCTTGCTCTCTTTCGCTGGTTTTTTCTTCCTTCTTCTCTTCCTTCCACTTTTTTTCCTCAGCAGCGGTTTTTTCTTCTTCTTTGCTTTCTTCCCTTGCTGTTTCCTTTTTTTCCTTCCCTTCAGCGTGCTCGCGCTTTTTCTCTTTTCCTGCCTCTTTTTCCTTGTCTTGCTTTTTTTCAAGCATTTTCTTTTCCTTTGCTTTTTCCCTGCCTTCTGGCGCTGCTTCTTTTTCCTCTCGCTTTTCCACACTCAATACCACAAAGCTTTTTGTCTTGCTCAACTTGCGGGTTTCGCCAATCGTTACAATGTCCCCTTCTTTTGCGTTCATGCATTCAGGATTGTGCGCTGCAATCCTTGACCTTGTTTTCTTGTATCTTTCGTACTTGCTTATGAAGTGCACTATCTGCCTTTCCACTATGACTGTCTTTGAGGCTTTTGCTGAAACTACCTTTCCTGTGAAAACATTGCCCCTTACTTTAACTCTTCCGTGCTTTGCGCATCTTTCATCATTGCATTCGCTCATTCTTTTACACCATTCTCATTTTTTTCGCAAATATTTTTATCCTGTCCTCAGGCCTTGCTTCCAAGAGCCTTCCTTCAATCCTCACTCTTTTTCCCTGAACCTCAAACTCAAACTCGCATTCCCTCTTTGCTGTTTTTTTCACTCCCTTCCTTGTTTCAATCTCAAAAGTTTTTTTTGTCTCCCACAAAATCCTGCCTTGCAAGCTTTTCTTGTTTGCGTCCTTGCTTTTTGAAACTCTCACTTTCAAGCCGTTCAACTCGTGCATTGGCAGGTTTTCCGGCTTTAGGGAAAAATTATGCTCCTTCAATCAATCCCTCCTTATAGCCCTGCTGCAACAGCACTTCCTTGACTTTTTTTGAATGGTTTCCCTGCAATACTATCACTCCGTCCTTTACAGTTCCTCCGCACGCAAGCTTTCTCTTGAGGGTTTTCTCCAGCTCTTTCAATTTTTCCTTCTCGTCCAGGCCGCTTATTGTCGTGAGGAACTTTTTGAATCTTGTCCTTACAACGCTTATCTTGATTTTTTGCGTTTCCTTGTCTATTTCTACGCAGACGCAAAGGCTTTTCGGCAAGCCGCACGTGTTGCAGATTTCCTCAACCATTATTTTCCAATTCCCCCTTTGGTTTTGTTTTCGCTAAGGGTTTTTTCCTTTGCCCTTTGCTTTTCTGAAATCAATGTCATGCATCTTGCAATCTGCTTTTTCAAATTCCCTATCGTTGCTGGCTTTTCAGGCCTTGTGCCAGCGCTCTGGCTGCTTTTTTCTTTTGCGAGCTTTGCTTTCGCATCATTCAGCTTTTCCTCAAGCTCGCTTGTTCCCAAAGACCTTAACTGTGAGATTGCCTTTTTCGTCATTTTCCTGCCTCTTTTTCCTTTTCGCTTTTGCCTTTTTCCTGCTTTTTCTCGCTTGCCTTCTCTGCCTCTTTCTTTTCCATGGCTTTCGCGTGCTCGTGCTTTTTCTCTTTTTCTTCCTCTTTCTTTTTTCCTTCAGCGTGTTCTTTCGCGCTTGTTTTCTCCTCTTTTTGCTTTCCAGCGCTCTTTTTTTCCTTTGCTTTTTCTTCAATCTTCTCTTCAGCTGCCTTTTCTTCAAGTTTTTCTTTTTCCCCAGTTTCCTTTGTTTCTTTTTTCTCTTTTTCTTCATTTTCTTGGGCTTTTTCCTTTGTTGTTTCTTTCTCGCTCGCTGTTTCTTTTGCTTCTGCTTTTTGGCCTTCTTCCTTCTTTTCTTCAACTGTTTCTACTTTAAGCGGTTCTTCAGGCTTCGGGCTTATTATGCTTCTGATGTCAATCTTGTCAGGAAATACTGTATCAGGCCTTACGATCCTTACCTTGATTCCAATCGCTCCGTATTTTGGATAGCTTGTTGCCTTTGCGTAATCAACCAGCTTTACCTGGTCTCCTGTCTTTTTCATGTATCCTGTCGCAATCCTTTGCTTTCTCTTTCTCTCCCCTTTTCCTCCAAGCGCTCCTGAAAGTATTATCTCCACTCCTTGAGCTCCCTTGCTTGAAATCTCGTGCATTGTCTTGTATGCTACGCTTCTCCAGCTGTATCCTCTCTCAAGGAGGGTTTTCATCTTGTCAACAACAGCCTTTGCGTCCAATTCTGGGACTTTAATCTCCTGAATTTCAAGCTGCGGGTTTTCGATCTTGAATTTTTCCGCAAGCTCCAAGGTAATGCGCTTTATGTTCTGGCCGCTTTTTCCAATCGCCAGGCCAGGATGCGTTACGTTAATGATGATTCTTGTAACCAAGGGAGTTTTCACTATGTCAAGCTGTGTAAATCCTGCCCTGTCCATCTGCTCTTTGATGTAGCGCTCGAGCTCTATTTTTTTCATGTTTTGCTGTATGAAAGTCCTTTCAATCATTCTCTCGCCTTTATGTTGCTTCTCTCACTATTACTTCCAGGTGCGCTGCTTTCCTGACGCGCATTTTTCCGGAAATTTTTCCCTGCGTTTGGTGGCTTGTCCTTCCGACTCCCTTGCTTGCGAACGCATGAATCACCATCAGGCTTTCAGCGTTCAATCCTTTATAGTCTGCGTTTGCCTTTGCCTGTTTTAAAAGTTCCATCCATTTCAGGACGCAGCGTTTTGGATACCTTCCTGTTTTTGAATGGCTTATCGCATTTCCTTTTCTGTGAGGCACTTCTTTGATGTAACGCCTTAAAGGCAGGTGCCTTTTTTTTAGCGCAATGTCCTGCAGGAAGCTTACTGCCCACTCCAGCCTTTTTCCCTTTATCTCTCTTGCTATCTCTGTGCTGTATTTCAGGCTTACCGGAGCGTTTGCTGCGATTGCTTTAGCTGTCTTTTTCTCATTTCCAAGCGAGAATTGCACGTTATAGTTTTTCTTGCTCACTTCATCATCCTCTTGCCTGTACAGCTGTTGAGCTTTTCGTTGCTCCGATTCCTGCCTTTCCGTGCTGTAGCCTCTTCCTTGTCAGCGCAAACTCTCCTAAAACGTGCCCGAGCATTTCCGGCTGGACTTCAAGTATTGCAAACTCATGTCCGTTATAGACCGCAAACTTTAATCCGNNTGAGTTCTGATTGTTTTTGGCTCTTTTCCCCCATTCTTTTCCTTCAATGCTTTTTCCACTCTCTTGAGCAATGCGCTGTCGATTCCGTGCTTTAAGCTCCTGCGCTTTCTCGCGGTCAAGAGCTTTGCGAACTCTTCGCTTGAAAGCTCTTGCAGTTCCTTCAATGCTTTTCCTTGAAAAGAAAATTCTTTAGCCATTCAATCGCCTTTTTTTTAGTTCTTTTTCCGCCTTCCTGTTCTTTTGCTTGCAATCGCTCCCACTTTTCTTCCAGGCGGAGCATTTCTGCTTGTGGACTTTGACTTTCCTGCATGGTGCTGGCTTCCGCCGAAAGGATGGCTTATCGGATTCATTGCAACTCCCCTGACTGTAGGGTATTTGTGGTGTTTTGCGCGCATTTGGTGGAATTTCGCGCCTGCCTTTATGAAAGGCTTTTCAATCCTTCCGCTGCCTGCCGAACACCCGATTGTTGCACGGCATTCCGGGTTTAACTGCACTGTCTTTCCTGAAGGCAGTTTTACAAAAACGTTTTTTGCATCCTTTGTCATCACTAATCCATAAAGCCCTGAGCTTTTAGCAAAAGCGCCTCCATCTCCTGGAACTCTCTCGATGCAAAATACTGGCGCTCCCTCGCTTACCTGCTTTAAGGGCAGTATGTTTCCGATCTCGATGCTTGCTTTCTCCCCAGCCTCTATTGTCTGGCCTGCTTGGACGCCTTCAGCAGCAAGAATTATCCTGTCTTTTTGGTTTTCAAACAGCACTTTTGCAAGGACTCCAGAATGCTGCGGGTCTGTAAAAAGCTGTAAAACCTTTCCTTTGAGCAGTTCCTTGCTTCCTGCCTCCAGCGTTGGATAGGTTGTTTGCGCTTTTGCGTGAACGCTTGACTTGTATGTTGGGCTTCCTTTTCCTGCCCTTTGTGTTCTTGTCTTTTGCGCCATTTTACACCACTCCGAGCTTTGTTGCGAGCTCTTGTGCCTTGAATTTCTTGTCCAGTCTTACGATCGCTTTTTTCCTTCCCTGCATGTCGTTCATTGTCTTCACTGACTCGACTTTCACGCTGTAAAGCTGTTCTACAGCATTTTTCACGTCAGTTTTTGATGCTTTCTTGTTCACTATGAATGAAATCTTGTTCTGGCTTTCGATAGCTCCAACAGCCTTTTCAGAAACTAAAGGATAGATTATTACCTCTCCGATTCCAAGCGCTTTCTTTCCTTCGCTTTTCCCCGCAGGAACAATTTCTTTAACGCTTTCTTTTTTAACCTCTTTCTTAATGCCTGCTTTCTCTTTTGCTTTTTCAGGAACTGCTTTTTTTCCTTTTTCAAAACCCTGCTTTTTTTCCTTGCCTGTTTTTTTCTCTCCCCCAGCTTGCGCTTTCCCGGCCTTTGGCTTTTCCTCAACTGCCTCTTCGCTCCAGATGTCGACTTTTTCCTTCTTTCCCAAAGCCATTCTAACCACTTTCACAATTCCTTCAATGCAGGCTCTGTAATGATAGAGAGCCTTCCTGCCCTTGCGCCTGGAGCTAGCAGTTCCGCATTCACAAGCTTGGCTGGCACTACGTCAACGCCTTCAAAATTCCTGACTGCTTTTATTACAGGAACTTTAGGCTTTGAGACAATCACTAAAATGCTCTTGCGCTTTTTGTATCTCCTTCCTCTCCTTTTTCCTTTTCCTGCCCTCTTCTGCCTTTTCTCCCTTGCCCTTTCTATATCCTGCATTATCCCTAAGTTTTCAAAAGCCTTTGCAACCTCTTTTGCTTTTTTCAAACTCTCGAATTTTTCCTCAACTATTATCGGAAGCTCTTTAGTTTTTGCCTCGTCGAAATAATGGCCTCTTTTTTTCACAAGCTCTTTCACTGCAGTTGC
>DUFJ01000070.1:0-2142 GCA_013331925.1 Candidatus Iainarchaeum sp. | reverse complement strand
GTATCTCCTGTTTTGCAATCGTGGCTTTCTTGCCCTTCCGGTGTTTATTGTTCGCATTGGAGTCGGGTAATGCCTTGCTCCGACGTATATTGCTGTATTATTCCTTCCGGCTCTTGGATTCGCTCCATAGCTTTTTCTTTTTGCTGAGCGTATTGCAAGCACTGCTCTTTTTATAAGGTTGAAATCAATTTCCTCATTGAACGCTTCAGGCAGTTCTATCTGCCTTAAAGCCTGGCCTTCAATGGAATAAACGCTTGCTTTCATGCCTTTGCGCCTTCAATTCCTTGAGTGCTTATGAATTCAATCCCTGAAATCTTCCACGCATTTTCGTTTGTCTTTCTTGCAGGCTCTCTTAAAGCAACAAGCCTTTTTACTGGCCCTGGAGTGCTGCCTGCAAGCAGCAAAAAGTCGTTCTTCACGCTTCCGTAATCTTCAAAGCCTTGCTTCGGGCTTATTTTTTTGAAATCGCTTGAAACCATCAAAATTTTCTTGTTGAACTCTACTCGCGCATGATAGCCATGCTGCCCTGCTCTCGCTACAGTAAACATTATGGTGCTTGGGTTCCAAGGCCCGTAAGTTCCTGGCTTTCTGTGGTATTTTCCTTTTCTTCCAAAAACCTTGACTCCAAATCTTTTCACAGGCCCTGTAGTTCCAAAGCCTTTAGTTATGGCTTTTACGTCAACAAACTGTTGTTCCTTGAAAACTTCCTGCAATCTTATTTCCTGCCCGAGTTTTTCTTTAGCAAGCTTTAGCTGTTCTTCCATGCTTCCGCTCAAGGCGATTTCTGAAATTTCAGGCTTTTTCTTTCCAATTCCAGTTAGTGAAGGGTTTGTGTGCACTAGAAGCCTTATTTCGAAAATTTCTTCCTTCTTTTTCTCCAAATCCTCAACCTTGTGCTCTTTCTTTCTCCTTGCAAGGCTTTTCTGCCTTTTGTGCAAGTGCTTGTCTGTCTTTGCTGCCAAAACCTCTCCCAAAACCCTTTTTCCGTAAGTTCCTTTTCCGTAAGCCCTGATTCCAAAAACCCTTAACGGAGGGCATTCTATCACAGTGCAAGGCACCTGCATTGTCTGTCCTGACATGTGGGATTTTGCGTAAGCGTTCTTTGCGAGCAGGTGCAGCATTCCTGCCTTGTAGCCGAAAAAATTCAATGCCTTGACTCCTGTAATTTTTGAGCCAGTCTGAAAGCTGGAAAAAACAGGAGTTTCCTTGGCAGCCCGCTTTCTCGGATAGAAAGCCATGCTGCCTGCCCTTGGCTTGCTTTTTTTTCCCATGCGTTAAATCCTTTGAGGTGGTTTATAAAAGCTTAAAACTTCAAACAAGAATGCCGAAGCATCAAGCTTTCAAAATTTTTTTTCAAAAAAAGCCTGCAAAAAACTGCAGTGCTTTTCGCATTTTCCAAACGAGAAAACTCGCCTGAAAGTATGCCTTATTACCAATAAAATGCTTAGAAAAAGTATTTAAATAGAACGCTGAACAGCTTGCTGTCGCAAAGTGCTAAGGTTGCACATATGTTGTTACTTTCTCGCTCCAGGTATCCAGCCCATTTCTTGCCCAAGCATTTATTTGATAGTTACCGTCCTGATCCGCGTCAATGCTTGCTCTATCTGTGCATTCTATAATGCCTCTGCATTCTTGTGGTTGGTTTTGTATTATCTCATTGTTTGAAGGAGAGAACACATTCATGCCTATTTTGTAAATTCCGCTTTCATAGTCAGTTGCAACTGCTGTTGCTGTTAATCTTCTTGTTTGATTTTCTGTTGTGACCACGTAAGCTATCTGAATTTCTGGGGGAGTTAGATCATAACTTATGCTCTTGTTTAGTGTTATTCCAGAAATCCCTACTAGCTGCAGCGCGCTGCCGCCTGTAATGTTTGCCAGGTCAAAGCTTAACACTGCTTGCTGGCCGTCTATTCCTGTCTGGAAATCAATAGACTCTTCGCTTTCACCTTCGCTTGAAGGCTTGTAAAACATTGTTACAGCTTCTCTATAATCTGGTAAAGTATTCAATCTTAATCGGACTAGTGGCAAGCCACTTGCGTCAATATCTTCAATATAGCTTTGTGTGAAAACTCTGAAAGTAATCTTGTAAATGCTATTGCCGTCAAGGAATACTGGCTTGCTTGTAAAGCTTGCGGACTCGTT
>DUFJ01000078.1 GCA_013331925.1 Candidatus Iainarchaeum sp. | reverse complement strand
CTTGCTAAGCAAATACTCCGTGCTGTCTCTAGGGCTTGCAATTCCAAGCCTGAAATGGTCTCCTGTCAAAGGATCTGGCGGGGTAGTTACTCCGTCATCATTCCATGCTTGCAATCCCTTATTTTTCATTGTGACCTTGGCGCAGTATTCTGTTCCAAGCTCTAAATTATCCGGGTCTTGTAGGTCAGAGCAGTTGTCTTTGTAGAACGAGATTTGCATTAAAGGGTCGGTAAATATGCATTCTGAATCGCGATCTCGCTGTATGGTCACTGTCGCCCTGCACTCGAATGTTGGCGTCGTACTTGCCGCAACCACGTCCTCGCTGAAAGGCAATAGCTGGGTAATGTTTTCAGCCTTAAAGTTTCTTTTTGCGTTTTCCGCAGGGCTTAAATCATAAAGCGTTCCTTGAAACGGAGGGCTTAAACTCCAGTTTAGCGTTGGACAATTAACCAATTTATTAGGGTCAAAGGTTGCCTCTGATGAACATTCTGCTCTAAACTCTTGAGTTCCTCCAACAACAACATCAACATTGCTAGGCCCTAGCATGCAGGATTTTGCTGGCTCAATTATTTCAATCTCCTTGCTGCATGGGTCTCCAAACTTGTCCACAGACAGAGAGTTTATTATTTTGTCAATTTCTTCAGAAAACTTGTCTGAGTCCAAAGGGCATGCAATGTCCGGAGTCATTGAGTGTATTTCATCACAATCTATCCCGCCGCCAGTTCCAATTCCAAGCCCGTAAGTTGTTATGTTAAGCGGTGCAGCATTTGCTTTGTCAACTTGGTCGCTAACATATCCTTTCGGGTTTGTGCTAGTGTCATTGCCAAAATGTGTTTCAAAACTGTCATTATTTACTCCATTAGTAGTTTCTCTTAAGCACTGGTAAGTGTTTGCAGTATTGCCTTCATCACAGAGCCGGTATGAGCCATCAGGGTTTATAATAAAATTAGCTACTGTTGCATCGCTTCCAGACCCAGTGGTTGACTGCCCGTCAGTTATTATTATCATGATTTTCTTCCACTCTGAAGTTACTCCGCCCCTGTAAATTGCTCTTTCAAACATCCTGTTTGCAATGTCTATTGCTGCCCCAGTCCTTGTTCCCCCAGCGTTCACGCCTTGCTCATGCACTAGATTTTTAAGAGCTGACACGTTTGTCACGGCCATGAAACAGCCGTCAGGGTCATACGGTTCCAGTTGTTGTGAAGCGCAGGTTGTTACACGCGACTCAAACTCGCCAGTAGTAGTGTCATTTTTATAATTCATTATTGCAATCTTCAAGTTTGTCGCTGCTTTGCTGCTGCCGAAATTATTGTAAAGCTGTTCTATTATCCTTTCTGCTTCCCTGTCTGCTGCTTCTATTTTTGGCTCTTCACCTGGCGCTGGATCATTTCCGGTAAAGTCCTTAAGCATCGAGCCCGAATGGTCTATAATAATCATTATTGCTGCTTTCGTGTTAACTTGTGGAAGTCCGTAACCGCTTGTTCCAACTAGCAAGTCGTAAAGCCCTGCTGTTCCTGCATTGAACGCGCTGCTCATTAGATAATTGCTTGAGCCTGGCGGTTGGTTATCTCCTAAAACAAGCGCGTTTTCGTCAACTGATTGAGGGTTTCTTACAGGAGAGCTTGCGCCAAAATTAAAAGCAGTTGTAATTCCTGCTGAAATTCCTGCTTTTTTCAAGGCAGCGTACAATCCGATCTCTTGATTGCATTCTCCGGTTGGCGGATTATTGTCGCAAGTTGGGCTCCAAATCGTACTTGGTTCTTTATTTGTTGTATTAATGTTTAGTGTATAATTACTGCCTGCATTCAAGGTGCATTTTGAACCAATGCATGCTGAAGGCCCGAGTGAAGCCCCGCTTCCTTCGTTGATTCCAATATCACAGTAGGAATCAAACACTGGCTCAGGCGTTGGAGGTGCTCCAACATTGATTTTTAATGTTTCTTTAATTGGGTTTGGGTCTAAGCAACCATAGACTCCTCCACCAGTGTCTCCCCAGTCACTGCAGAGTGTTCCTTCAAACTCGTAATCTCCAGGCAACAACTGCAAGCAGGTAGCTGCATTAAATCCGTCAGGCAGGTCTAAAGGCCTGGCGAGTATTGGAGGAATAAATGGATTGTAGGCCTCAAAAGGATTGGAGTTGCTGGCACAGCTTGGTTCTGGATTTGCACCGTTTAACGTGTCTCGCTTTTGGTCCAAAATTTTTACAGTGTCTGGACCGTCAATTTGCTTCAGCAAGTAAGTTCTTCCATTAGCTGGGTCGATGTTCCTCAATTTTAGTATTATTTTTCCGTCAGCACTTTCTGGCACAAAGTATGTTTGCCCCCAAGGGAAGGAATGTTCATCATTTGGTTGCAGAATTCTTAAAACTTTAAAGTGAGTGAAAACCCCGCTAACCCAGTCAAGCTTTGAAACTGTTGAGCCCGGAAGGCTTGTGCCATTAAAAAACTCAAAATTAATATGGGATTGTCTGCCTTCGCTTATTTTTTGCTGTAGTTCAGTGCCATTAATGCAGAATTTTAGTTCGCTGCTTATTGTTGAGCCGTTATAAACATTGTTTATTCTAGTATTAGGGTCGCATATACTGCTGGAATATTGGTATAGATTTAATTCTCCTTGATCATTCCTATCGTCTCCAACAAAAGCCCTGAGGCTAATGCTTGCTCCCAGAGTAGGGGCTTGGTCTGCTTTATTGCCTCCACCTCCAAGAGATAGTGTTGTTGGAATTTGTGTTCCAACGCTAATGTACTCGCTGCCTGCTAAGATGCCTGTAAATTGCGGTGCTCCTTTAAAGCAGGTTTTATAGTTGCTTGTACTCCAGCCACTTATGCCTCGCCCAATATATACTGATGGAGTCACTGTTGTTGGGCCCATTATTGTGCCTATTGTAATATCGCCATCATTTTTTACTATTGCAATATTATATGCTGTAATTCCTCTCAATGATTGGTTAGTACTATCGCCTCGTTCCAGAGCATTGTTGCCTGATGAGCAAACTATTTGTGTTGAGTCTGATGGATTTATGTTGCAATCCCGGTATATGCTGTAAGTCAAATCGCTGCAAGGGTTTTCCGGACCAGTCAAAACTGTCTTGCCCCATAAGCTAATACTTGCACTAAATTTCAACCTTACTTCGCTTGCGTTTGGCTCGGTTTGAACTGAGGTTGGAAGTGGAGCAGTACTACTTCCAGTGGTCAAGCTTGTAACCATTCCGCCAGTTTGGGAAGCTCCGCCGTCAATAAAAACCAAAAAATTCATGTCATATTTTTTGTAAGGCAAGTTTGTATTTGATATTCCTGGAACATACTGGTATAGGGTTACATTAGTGCTTTCAAGACTTTCAAGAGTTATGCTATCGTGATATTTTTCGTTTCCTTGGACATAAGTGTCCGCGCCTTTGCTGCGGTAGTCTATTGTGTAATCATGGTTTGGTGTAGGGTAAGACACATCAGAGTTTCCAGCAAAGCGCAGGAAATAATCAGCGCCAACATCATATTTTGCTACCCTTTCGTTCGTTAGCTTGAAAGTGATGGTATAAAGAGAGCCAGTGCCAAATGACTGGCTGTCATAATTGCAATTTTCAAGCAGAATTCCATCAGGCTTGTCAACAACTGCTAGACAGGGGGTTAAAGTTGAACTTGCAAATGGCACTAAAGCAAGAATGAAAAGAATTGCAAGAACTGTTCTAGCCTTCATGCTTTCTCTTACGCTTTTTGCCTATAAAAGCTTTTTTGTTTTTGCCCTTTTCTACCTATGGTTTTTTTAATTCCCAAAGCCTTTTAACTTATGAGAGAGTTGATGGAAGGTTTTAGATCATGGTTTTGGACAATTTGAAGAAGAGATTGCACCTGGGCTCTGGAAAGCCTGGGAAGAGGTTGGCGGTTTTTGTTGACGGACCGAACATTTTAAGGAAGGAGTTCAGCATTGACTTGAGGGAAGTGAAAAAATCCCTGGCTCCATTCGGCCAGATAAAGGTTGGAAGGGTTTTCCTGAACCAGTTTGCTTCCCAAAAATTAGTGGAAGCCTGCAACAACCAAGGGTTTGAAAGCATTATTACTGTAGGAGATGTTGATGTTGCAATGGCTGTGGATGCGACTGAAACAATATTCAATCCAATGATTGACGGAATCGTGTGGGTTACTAGAGACTCTGACTTCCTGCCTTCCTTGATTAAGGCAAAGCGTTACGGAAAAGACACTATTGTGGTTTTAGTGGACGAATCAGCAGCTGCTGCCTTGAAGAACAGCGCGGATTTTGTGGTTGTTTTGAAAAAGTTCGGGGGAGCTTAAAGAATGAATTTGCCTTCAGGAAACATTGTAAAGCAAGGCCTTGCTTTGAAAGAGAACGACTTGAAAAAGACAGTTCAAGGATTGATGGAGGAAAGGTTTTCAGGATACCTGGTTTTGGCTATTGAAGGATTTGACGGCTTTGAGGAAGCAACCTTGCTTTTCAAGAAAGGCTTTGGAGTCGCTTGTGTTTATGAGTATTTGAAGTTTGACATTACAGTAATCAGCGATTTGGCACTAGCGCATTGCTTTAACGCTGCAGGCGCTTCCTATGGAATAATTGACATAATACAGCTTTCAGACCTGCAAGTTGACATGAGCATTGCCTTTGATGAAAAGATAAAGCTTTCAACAGCTTTTGACAAGAGAGGCCTGGACAGGTTTAGCGTTGGAAAGTTTGATGATTCTTTCGCGCAAAAGACCTTGGAAGAAGCTGTAAGCAGCAAGCAGCAGCATGAGTTTTCAAAAAAAGACTTGTTTAAAAAGTTCGGGCTTGGGGAAATGAAGTAAAAGCTTTCGCTACAGTCTTTTCTTAGGTTTTTTTTAAAAAGGTGGGCCTTTTTGGTTTTGTCAAAAGTTTCAACAGTAGTCAGGAAAGTTGCCTCCAAAGTCCTGGATTTGGAGCAGACTGGGCTTAACGAACAGTACAAGATGATAAAGGAAGCCTCAAGGAACAGCAAGTTTGAGCTAGAGGTTGAAGAGCTCTCGCAGTTGATAAAGCTTTTGAGGGAAAAGCACGCTGTAGACTCTATTGTTGTAGCGTACAATAACGGCTCCTTGCTTATCTCAAGCAATGGCTCTGACTTGAAGGAAGCCATTACAGGAACTGCCATGCTCTCTTACATCCGCTCTGAAATTCCAAAGTCCGAGAGCGTTTTCATAAAGAAAAGCAAGGGCTGGTACATGCTCTACCCGTTCTCCAAAAAAGTGTACATAGTGCATGCAGCAAGCAATTTGCACAATGTTGAATTGAAAGCCATTGCGGATGATTTGGAATCCTTCCTTAAAAAGCACTCTGATTAAAAACAGGAAAAAAGGGGCATTTTGCGATAGCTTTTTTATTCAATAACGCTTTTAATGATTAATCAAGAGTTTATTGTTTCAAAAAAGCTGGTTTTTATGGGAAGAGTCATTTGCATCGCTTCTGGAAAAGGCGGCGTTGGAAAGACTACGCTCGCAGGCAATGTGGGCATTGCGTTAGCGCAGAACGGCTATAGCGTTTGCATAGTGGATGCTGACATTGCGATGGCAAACCTTTCCCTATTGCTTGGAATGCAAAGCTCTCCAATAACATTGCACGATGTATTGCTTGGAGAGGCAACAATAAATGACGCGATTTATGACGGCCCTAAAGGAGTGAAGATAGTGCCTTCAGGCCTGAGCCTTGAAAATTACCGGAGAGTGGATTCAGAACGCTTGGAAAGCGTGATTGACAGCATTGCAGGCCAGTTTGACTTTATACTTCTTGATGTTCCTGCAGGAATTGAAAAAAACGTTCTTGCGGCAATTTCAGCTTCTGATGAGGTGCTTTTGGTTGCAACCCCAGACCCTCCAAGCATTGCAGACGTGTTGAAAACCAAAATAGTGGCGCAAAGGCTTAACAGGAAAATAATAGGCATTGTCTTGAACATGGTTAGAGGAGAAAAGGGAGAGATTTCAGACACTGACGTTATGAAAATGCTCGAGCTCCCGGTTTATGGAATAATACCTTACGATCCTGAAGTCTGGAAGACTTTCCTGCACGAGAAAGGAGGCCCTTTAATGGTTAGGTCTCCAAACGCTCCAGCAGCGCTTGCCTTGAGAAAGACTGCTTCAAAGATTGTTGGAGCGGAGATTGCAATAGTGCATGAAAGGGGAAAAAACCCTATAGCTGGCTTTTTTAATAGGTTGTTTTCAATATTTAAAAAAAAGCCTAAAGCTGCTTGAAGGATAGTGAAGGAAAAATGACCCAAAGGCCTTTTGACCTCTTGAATGAAGCTATTGGAAAGGAAGTTTTAGTAGCTTTAAAGGACAACATGCAGTTCAGGGGAACTCTTAAAGCCTTTGACGTCCACATGAACATTGTCTTAGAGAACGCGCAAGAGCTCAAGGACGGAGAGATTAAGACAAAATTCGGCAAGCTCATTCTCAGAGGAGACAACGTATTGCTCATTTCTCCATAGTCGCTTTTTTTCCGAATTCTTAAAATACTAGAAAGCCTTAACTAACATGATGGCTTCAGATTCCAAAATTGAAAACCAAACCTTTTACACAGAGCCTCCTTTTTCCTACAGGCCTTCTGTTGCAGAGTTCCTTGCAACAATGCACGTTACAAAGAAGGGGATAATTGCAGATTTAATGCACCTGGACAGGAAAGGTAAGCTTAACATAGAGCGATATTTTCTAGACGGTCTTGAAATAAGGCTTAAGGACAGTTCAGACTTGAACGATAATGAGGTTTTCTTGTGGGAGTTATTGCAAGCAAAAGCCAGGGGCGGCCTTGTTTCAATAAAGTTTTCAGAGCTTGATTATGTTTCAGGAAAGTATGAAAGCCTGGTTTTGCAGAACACTGTCGGAAAGTTTGGAAGCGCTTTTCCATTCAATCCTGCCAAAATCCCCGGAGGATTTGTTATTTTCGGTTTTATCAGTTACACAATACTTTCAATAATAGCTTTCTTTTTTATCACAATTCCGCTTCTTGCACTCTTTCCGATAATGATGCTGGTTCCAAGCAATGAAATAAGAACTGCTTTACAGTTGATGCTTGCCGCAGTGGCTCTTTTGGCCCCTTTTATTGTTGTTTATTTTATAAGCTCTAGAAAGATTGGAGACTCAAGAATTGAGAGAAAATTCCTGCTCAAGGAGATAGTTTGGCAGATTATCAAGATCCATCTTTTAATGTACCTGACATATGGTTTAATGGCTGTAATAGTTCTTTCAACCCTAATCGTTCCAACCTTGATTAGTTCGCAGTCTTCATTAGTTTTAGGCACGTGGATTTTAACCTTAACCTGGCTTGCTGCATGGGTGGTTTACTCGCATTTTTTTGGAAAAATCGCTTACAGGTTTTTTTACTGGCTTTTTGAAAACAAGGAGACCGCTGAGAACAGGAAAAAATGGCTTGCATTCAAAGACTTCATTTTTGACTACTCGCAGCTTGATGAAAAGCCATTAAAGTACTACGAGCTTTGGGGAGAATTCTATTATTACGCTCTTGCTGTTGGCGCAGTGAAAAAGCCTTTTTGAAAAAAACCAGCACTGTTTTTTAAAAGCTTCCAAAACAATTCTTTACGCAAAAAGGGCCTATAGTCTAATGGTCAGGATTCCTCTTTGGCGTGGAGGGGATGCGGGTTCGATTCCCGCTAGGTCCATTTGCGGGAATCTGAATAAGTTTTTTTCCAAAGCGTTTTTTCTCGGTTTTAAAACCAAGCTTTTTAAATCCTGAAACACTATTTTTTAACTGGTAGAGAATGGACAAGCGCCAGATACTGTTGGACTCCGTGAAAAAGCTCCTGGCTTTGGAAGGAGTTTCTGAAAAAGACATTATAGAGAACTTGAAGAGCGTAGGCTTAAGCCCTGAACAGTCAGCGGAATTGATTAAGGAAGCAAAGGGAGGAAAGCCTTCAAGCGAGGAAGAAAAACAAGCCACTCCAAAACTTGCTGAAGGCTTCAAGCAGGCTAAAAGCAAAGAGTTTGAGGATTTTGAAGAAGAAATAATAAAAGGAAAAGGAGAGCCTGTTGAAAAAGAGCCTGAAGAAAAAGAGGAAGTGGCGGAAGAGCCTGAGTTTGAGGAAGAGCTGATAAGCGAGGCTGAAGAGGAAATGGAAAAGAAGGAAAAGCCAAAGCCGCTTAAGGAAAGGACCGCAAGCGAGGAGATAGAGCACGCTGACATCGGAAAGCTTTGGGAAACCGGAGTCTTGACAACTGTTGACGCAAAGCTTGAGGAAATGAAAGACCTGAAGAGAGACATTGATGCAGTAATTGAAAGCAGAGTGCAAGCTGCTGTTGAAAAAGAGTCAGGCAAGATTAAGGCTTTCTTTGACGCGCAGAGGGAGCTGAACAGCTCAAAAATGGAGGCTTTAGTGAAGGAAAAAACCCAGGAATTTTCAGAGCTGGTAAACTCGAAAGTTTCAGAGCTAAAACAGGTTAATTCAGCAATTCAGCAGGCAAGCGCAAGGCTTGAGGCAAAACAACAGGTGCATTCAGAGCTTTTGGCAGCCATTAATGAAAAGGTTTCAGAGGTTGAAAAATTAAAGGCAAGGATTTCAAGCAGCGCAAGCAGTGAGATGGCAGAGGCTAGGGAAAAGATTGAAGGCTTTGTGAAGGAAGCGCAAAAAAAACTCAATGATTTAGACTTGAGGGTCACAAGGACTTTGGAACTGGAAAGCAAGATTGCCGAAGGCTTGCTGAAGGATGCTGAGAACAAGATTGAAAACATTGTTGACAGTAAGACTGCTGGAATTGACAGGAGGATTTCTGAAAAAATCAACGAACTGAACTCAATCCAGGAAAAGGTTGACCCCAAAAAAGTGGAGGACAAGCTTGCGCAGTTGGTTAGGGATGCAAGCAAGAGGCTTGACGAGCAAGTTGCTGGCAAGATACAGCCTCTCTCAAGAGAGGTTGAAGCCAAGATTAACGATTTGGAAACATTGCAATCCCGCGTTGACCCTAAGGTAATGGAGTCAAGGCTTAGAGAGTTGGAAAACC
>DUFJ01000020.1 GCA_013331925.1 Candidatus Iainarchaeum sp. | reverse complement strand
AGCTTTGCTTCAGAAACAATAAACAGCCTGAACCTCTCGCCAAAGGCTTCAGCCACTACAGGAAAGACTAACATTATCTTCAAGGTTTTTGATTCAGAAACAAAACAGCTGGTGGAAAATGCCTTGGTGAAAGTTTTTGAGAAAGACTCTGACAGAGAGCTGACTTCAGACATTGCGGTGCAAGGCGAGCTTTTGGTGCAGCTTGAAAAAGGAAAAAGCATCAGATGGACAGCAAGCAAGGAAGAATATGCAACTTACGACTCTGTAGAGAAAGGCTTGTTCCTGACTTTAAGGAATGATGACGAGAGCATCGAGATAATGCTTGAAAAAGGCGGAGCTGACATTGCAATAACTGCAATAGACAGGCAGTCGGGCAGCGTGCTTTCAGACGCTATTATTTTCTTATACAACCAAAACGGGGAAAAGATTGACGAAAACATTACAGGCTTTGGAGGCTTTGTGCAGTTTCAAGACTTGAATGTTGAAAGCAAGTATTATATTAGTGCATTCAAGGAAGGCTTTTTGCCAGCAGGAAAAAGCATCTCTCCAAGGGAAAGGACAGCAACTATTGAAATGGAAAACGCTATCGCGGGAAATGTCGCAAACGTGGGAGTTTTCGTGATTGACTCTGCGGGAATGCCAGTAAATAACGCAAGCCTGGAATTTTTTGAAAAAACAGACATTGAGAGCATTCCTTTAGGAATTCCTGAAGCTGTTACTGATGTTTCAGGATATTTCGGAGCAGGCTTCAGGGCAGGAACTGTTTTGGAAGTTAGAGCTTCAAAGGACAACGCTTTTGGAAATGCTGCAGCATTGCTTGACGCAACATCATCAAACAAGATTGAGATAATGATCGCTGGAGAGGCAAGCGTTGTTGAATTGTTTTTCCAGGACAATGACCAGAACCCGATAAATGAAGGGAGTATTGCAATAACCTCAAATTCAGGCAATGAATTGTTTGACGGGAATATTGAAAACGCGCGAATTACTTTCAACACTCAAGGAAACAAGCTGGTGAATTTAAGGGCTGAAATTCCAGAGTACGGGATTTTTGAGCAAGCATTGACTCTTACAGGAGAGGCAAAACAGACAGTAACTTTAGGAGATGCAATTGCTGAAGGAAGCACTCCGGAAATAAGGCTTTTAAGGATTGAGAATTCAAGCGGGGAGGAAGTTGAAGGCTTGGTAAAGGGAGAGGAAGGATTCCTGGTTTTTGAAACAGTGTGGCCTGAAGGGCTGGAAAAAGGAGGAGTGCATGTTAGAGTTGGAAGCGATGCTGTAAAAAATGCCGAAAGCCAGGAGATTGCAATCATAGGATTTGACGCTATAGCGCAAGGATTTTTTTACGGAAGAACCTACAATCCTTCCCCAGCTCCGGGAAATGAAAGCATTGACTACTTGAATAAAGGAAGCGCTGAAACAGCAAACAAGTTTTTGGAGCTAAGGCTTGAAAAGCCTGAAGGAAACAAGATTTTCAAGGCCAGAGTGAAGCTTTCTGAAGATGCTGCGCTAAAGCAGGAAGTGCATTACAGGGCTTGGGGATTAAGCAACGGACAGGTTTTGAGAAACCCGCAGGACAGCATATTATTGCTTTCAGAATACTCAAAGCAAAGGCTCTCGCTTTACGCTGAAACAACAACAGAACAGGTTAATGTTTTTGACGCTGAGAAAAACTCATGCAACAAGGAATTGTGTGCGAGCTTCAAATTCCTGAACTCAGGATTCAACAGCTTTGAAGCAAAAGACTTCAAAGCAGCAAAGGGAGAAACCTACGCCATGGAAATCACGCTTTCAGGAAAAGACACAGCAAACGCTGTAATAAAAGCCTCAACCTCCAGGGAAAACCCGCTAATCGGCTTTCAAGGAAGCGATATTGACGCTTTCGGGGAAATGCCAATTTCAGAACTGCAGGACACGAGCATTGAGGTGCAAAACGTTATCGTAGAGAAAGACAAGGAAGCAATAATAAGAATTTACTTCAAGGCATTAAAGCCTGGAAGCTCAGGAATCCAAACGCAGGTGATTGGAGAAAGCCTTACCATAAATCAAAGCCTTGCGTTCAATGTTTTTGAAGAAAAATTAATGACAGCTGTTTTCAGGCCTGAAGCAAGCTCTGACTCAGGCCAGGCGTTCAGGATAATACTGAATTCCGAAGGCAAGACTCCAGTAGAGAATGCAACAATAGTGTTCAAGGATTCAACAGGCAAAGAAGCCTACAGGATTTTAGGAAATGGAAGAGCGGATAAAGGAAGGCTTGGAAACTATAAAGCGAAAGGAGTGTTCAAGCCTGGAGTTTTAGACATTGAGATAACAGCCCCAGGATTCAAGCCATTGCAGGCAAGCTATTCAATCTCCCAAGTTGGGGCTTTAAAAATGCCTGAAAGCGTTGAGTTGAAAATTCCAAGCGCTGCACGAACAGCTGATGCTGAAATAATTATAGAAAACACCTCAAGCTCTGAAATAAATGACCTGGCTTTCGAGATAGAAAAGCCTTCAGGATTTGACCAAAAATTCACTCTGGAAATTACAGAGCAGGCAGCAAGCCTTGCTGCACTGCAAAAGCAAACTCTGAGAATTACAGCAAGCTATGACGGAAATGAGGAAAACGCAAGCGCGCAAGCTGTNNTCCTTTCCTACAATAAAAAGTTTGATTCAGCATGCCTTGAAGCAACTCCAGCAGCGCTGCAAACAACACTATATTATAATCCTGCAGACAGTTCAACAGGCCAGCAATTCCAAGGCTACAACTACAATCAAGGTTATAGCACTCCAAGCTTTAGCTCGCGCTACTCAAACTATTCAAACTACTATCCTCAAGCAAGCCAGTATTCCACTGGCGGAGTAAAGCAGGTGCAGCTTTTTTTGAAAAACAATTGTGAAGAGGATTTGATTTTAAACCCTGAAATAAGGCAGCAGAATATCCAGCTTTCAGGCTTGAGCGTTGCAGTTCCGGAGGTAGAGCTTGCAAAAGGAGAAGCCAAAGAGGTAATAATAGACATTGAGAACAAGCTTGCGAGAGCCTTCTTCCAAACGCAGTCAGTGGATTTCGGGATAGACTTCAAGGCAGAACAGCTTACAAAAACAGTGCCTTTAAGAGTCAGCATAATGAGCATTCGCTTTGCTCTGCAAGCCCCGGACACTTTGCACATTTTCACTGCCTCGGGCCAGGAAACCTCAACACCGTTATTTGCAAGAAATATTGGAAACAGCGCTATAGAAAATTTGAGTTTTGAAACAGGCTCTGGATATGGGGAAGGAATAGAGTTAAGGCTGGTGCCTGAAAGAAGCTACGTTATTTTGCCTCCAGGGCAAAGCGTCTTTCCGCCATTACTAGTTGTTGCAAAGGCTGATGTTGAAAAAAGCAAGGTCTTCAGGCAGATAATAGAAATAAAAGGAAGCATTGACGGAAAAGAGTACGCTTTAAAGACAGTGAACGTTTTTGTGCACGCAAGCTCTCCAAGCTGCTTAAGAGTTTCACCATTAGAGGCAGAGTTCGTGGAACAGACTGTTGGGGAAGGAGCGAAAACAACAGAGCTTACTATCTCAAACTACTGCCTAGAGCCAGTCAGGATTACTGATTTAGAGCCTAAAACAATAGGCAGCAACTCCCTGGATTTTATTGCAGGCAGCACTGGCGGGACAATTCCGGTTAATGGAAGCATGAAATTCCAGTTGAGGATTGCAAAAAAAGACG
>DUFJ01000048.1 GCA_013331925.1 Candidatus Iainarchaeum sp. | reverse complement strand
GTTGGAGTCATTTGAAGGCAGAGCTGGCTTTGGATTCCGTAAAACTTGTGCTTGTAGCATTTTTCCTTTCCTTTAATGCTTGTTTTTGTGTAATGGCAGAGTTTTACTGCGGAATGCCCGAAAAGCCCGTAATGCTGTTTTTGGAGCATTTGGATAACGCTTTCAGGCAGGAAATCTCCAGCATTTCTCATTTCAACATAACCTCTTTTTTGCCTCATTATTCCAAAGCTTGAAAATGCTTTAAAAACACCTGTTCTATATAATGATTTTTTCCCTGCTTTATCGCCTTTTCCTAGCCTTTAATCCAAAAGTTTATAAACAAGTTTTGCTTTATTACTACAGAATTTTTTTTATTTTGGGGTGGATGTTGATGTACAAGTACACGATTGCAAGGCAGCTTGCGACAAAGCGCGTTATAACAAATAGGGGCGATGAGGTCGGAAGGCTTTCGGACATTTTGGTGAATGAAAATACAGGAGAGCTTGAAACCTTGATTATAGAGGTTGACAGGGACAGCAAGGTTATCAGGAAGATTGGCGCGAAAGAAAGGACGCTTCATATACCTTACGCTGCTGTAACAGCCGTTTCTGATGTTTTCATTGTTGACGAGCGCGAGCTTCAAGCACAAGCAAACGAGTAAAAGCCGCGCTTTTCTTACTCGATTTCCAAAACAAGCTTTTTCTCTTTTAGTTTTATCTCTTTAACAAGCCTTGCGCCTAGCTTTCCTTGCTTTTTTGCTTCAAGGATTTTGCTTTCAATCTCTTTCTCGCTGAAGCCTTTTGCTTTGCCCTCTTTTATTGCAGCCAATAATTCCTGCACTTCTGCAGAGTATTGATAAAGCAGTTCTGCCTTTTTCTGGCTTTCTTTGACTGTTTGTTCAAACTTTTCCCTTGCTTTCTCCTGCTCTTTCAGGCTGTACGATAGTTTTGCCTTCTTCCTTTCAGTGTTTGATTCCTGCTTTGCTTCCTCAGCATTCTTTCCCAATTTTGTTGAAAGCAGTTCATCAATGCCTTCCATCAAGCCCCCGGGCTTTTTCTCTCTTTCAAGCCTTTTCTCAAGCTCTTTCATTTTTTGCTCCGTAAGGTTTTGCGGAAACTTGTAAGCTTCTCCCTTCGCGAGCTTCCTGTCCTTCCATTCGCCTCGATGGAATGGTTGCAAAATCTTCCACTCTTTGTCGCAAAGGATTACGTTTCCGTCATCAAAAAACTCGCAAACAAGATAGTGTTTTTCAAACTCTAAAACAGCCACCCTATCCAAGCCTTTCTGCCATGCTTTCAAAACCCTTTTATTGTACAAGTGCTTTTTCAGGAAGCCAGCAAATCCTTTAGGGTTTTGCAAAGCCTGCAGCTTATAGCTTGAAACCCACAAGGCTTGCGGGCTTATTATCAAATCCAGGCTTCCTTCCTTTGAGTGCAGTTTTATCTTTAAGTAATTCTTTTCAAGTTCTTGAATCTTGTTCACGAAAGAGCCTTCCAGCTTTGGCGCTAACTCTTGGACAAGCCAGGCTATCGTGATACTGTCAATTTCTTGCATTAAATAGAATAAGTCGCAAGCAAATAAAAAGCGTTTTCAGCTTTCAAAGTATTTTTTCATTATTTTGGCAAGCCCAGGCCTTTGGATTAGCTTTTTTCCAAGGAAGAAAAACTTGCTTTTAGCGTCAAGCTCTCCCCCAGTGATTTTCAAGGCTTCCTCAACTGTAATGCTTTCTGCTAGGTAGTTGAAGTCGTCATCTGTAAGCTTTTCCAAAAACAGCCTTGCCTTCAAGCGTTTTTTCAGCTGGTTGCCTCTTTTTGCGTACCATTCATTGTTGAATTGTTTCAAAAACTCGTGAGTGTAATTTTTTGCCTTGCAGGCTTTTGCAGCAATTCCTGCAGCCATCTCTCCGCCCTCCATCGCTATCCCAATTCCTCCGCCATGAATCGGATCTGTCATGTGCGCTGCATCCCCAACTATTAGCAAATTGTCCGCTGTCATGTCTTCCAAAAAACCGCCTACTGGAATCGCTCCTGCGTTCACTTCTATAATGCTTGCGTCCTTGAAAATTTCCGGCTTTGAGGAGATGAAAGCGTCAAGGTATTCTTTGGCGCTTTTTTGCTCTGAAGCCCCGATGCCTATTCCAACATTTGCTGTGTTTTTTCTCTTGGGGAAAATCCAGCAATAACCCCGGCTTGCGATTTTTGTTCCGAAAAACATGTGCAATGTTTTCTCGTCATAGTTTTTCAAATTCGTCATTTCGTACTGGAATCCTGAATCCATGTCCGGAAGCTTGTTTGCTGTATTGACTCCAAGCATTCTTGCTACTCTACTGTCCACTCCGTCTGCAGCTATTATCAGCGGAGCAGAGTATGTTTTGTACTCGTTGTATTCGTTCACTGTCACTTCTACAGTTCCGTTCTTTCTTTCGCATTTTTCCACATTTGCTTTTACAAGGATTTTTGCGCCTTTTCTTGCGGCTTCCAAGGCGAGTTTTTTTTCAAACACTTTCCTTTCAAGAACATAGCCTGCGATTTTCTTGCTTTTGAGCGTTATGCTTTTTCCGTTAGGCGCCCATAACGTTGCTCCATAAATTGCCTGCACTGCCCATTCTTTTTCCGGCTTTAGCTTCAAGCGCTTGAACCACCCTAAGCCTAATCCTTCAGCGCATCTTTTTGGAGGCCCTATCTCCTGCTTTCTGTCTAGCACTAAAACCTTCAATCCTAGGCTTGCGGCTTTTTGGCCGGCAAACAATCCCCCAGGCCCTGCGCCGATAATGATTATCTCATAATGGTTTTGCACTGTTTCTTCACCTTTTGCCTTTAAAGCTATAGTGAGCCTTATTGCTTCAGCTGCTGGCGTATTGCCGATTGTTGTTAATCGCGTAAAGTGTTCATGCATTTCTTGATTTGCCTTAATGCTTGTTAATTGCATTGTTTGCAGCCTTGAAAGCCCTGGAAATCCAGTGCTTCCGATTCTTCCAAGCCCTCTCCTTCCCCTGCCCATTTTAATCTTCCCTTCCTTTCAATTCNNGCTGCCACTGGGCACATTCTGACGCAAGCCATGCAGTTGATGCATGCGTCGTTATCAATTCTAATCCTTGTCTCTTTCAACTCTAAGCAATTCACTGGGCACACGCTGACGCACGCTCCGCAATAGCAGCATTTTTGCCTGTCAATCTTTATTCCCAAAAACTCTCACTTTAACAATTCTTCCAATGCAGGCTTTAAAAATCAATAAGCAGGTCTTTCGGTTTGGTTTTTCTTGCTTGCTGGATTAGTTCTTTCATAGGAAAAGATTGCGCTGTAATATTCGCATGAATTTTCTTTTTTCTTCAGGTGGGAATGGATAGTATTGTACAATCTTTTCGTAAAATTTTCTTCTCAGCTTTTCCAGTAATTGCCTTTTTTCCCCGCTTGAGCGTTCTATAATTCTCCAGCTGCCAAAATCTTCTATTGAATTAAAATCATCGGCAAGATATCGGCTCCACGCTTCTTCTGCGCTCTTCCAGTTTATTCTTGTTGTTTCAACAAGCCGGAAGTCATGAATTCCTACCTTGGATTTTGAAACAACAAAGTTGCGGAAGTGCGGATGGCCGTGCGCTATGCCATTTGTGTGCAGTACAGCGATTGTTCTGGCAGCGCTTGACAATAATGAACTAAGCTGCCTCATGTACGAGCCCGGGATTTTTCCTTTAAAACTGTTAATTCGCTCAAGATAAGCTTGCAAGCTGTTTGCTTTTAACGCTCTGCGTTTGGACCCAATGCGTGTTAAGAAAATCCTGCCTTTCAAATCATAGGCCAGCAGTTCAGGTGCAAGAACTCCCTTTTGCCTTAGCCTTGTTATTGCTTTTTCTATTCCCTGAATTTCTGCGCCGCCAAGGTTTTGGCTTATGTTTGGTTTTCCCAAAAGCTTGCCGTGAGCGCTTACATTGTGTGTGGTTAGAATTATCCCCTGGAGCCGGTAATCGTGTTTTTGGCTTTTCAAGTTTACTGGTTGTTTTGTTTTCCTGCCTCTTTTCAGCACAGTATCACCTCGCATTCTTGCTTAGTTTTACACTAATTCGTCCAGTGATAACTGTTTCTTTACATGGTTGTACGCGTCAAGCAGGGAATTAGCTGTTTCTTTTGAGATTCCAACCTCTTTGACTGCTTCTTCCAGTTGCATGCCTTTGTCCAGCCGCAATAATAAGCTAAAAAGGTTTTGGACATCTCGATTTTTAACGCCCATGAGCTGGCGCACTTTTTCNNCGTAAGCTGCAACCCATGAGGGCAGCTTGTGTTGAATGGTGCTTTTGAGTTCTTCAATATCTTCCTGCGTGAAATACCTTCCTCGCCTTATCCTGTGAAGCGTTTTGGCAACGTAATGTTTTGCCTTTTTTAACAGCTCTTTTTGTGCTGGCGTCAGCTCGGATTCTTTTCTCTCAATTTTTCTTGGTCTGCTTTCAGTTAATACCCCCTTTTTCCTAAGGGCG
>DUFJ01000058.1 GCA_013331925.1 Candidatus Iainarchaeum sp. | reverse complement strand
AAGCAATAAAGCACTGCAATTCGTGCTTGGACGGCCATACGCTAAGGAGGCAATAGCGCTTAAAACAGCAGTTGACAAGAAGGCAGAGAACGATAGCGAGAAAACAGCATGGGGCGGCTTGAATGTTTTGGATTACTACAATTATGTAAAAAAGCTTTCAGATTCTACAAATAGAAAATTCTATCTTGCCGTTGAGTCCTCTAAAGACGCTAGCAACCCTTGGAAATACTCCCCACCATATCAAATACAGTTTGCAACCGAGGTTCAAACTGCTGGCTGCGAGACAATACTTAAATGCCTTTCCTTAATCAGCGAGCGCATTGTGCAGCAATTGGTCAATATAGGGCAATAGGCAAAAACTCTCAAAATAATTAGTAACGCACAAAACTGCTTTTTCTGGAAAAAAAGCTTTTTTAAAGCCTAATCAGCTTTTTAAGCTTGTCAGGAATTAAGTATAAACAAGAAGGTAGTTTATAATGCCGAAGTTTTCAAAAGCAGGCTCGGGTTTTGCGTTACAGGTCAGCGAAAAGCAGCTTAAGGAATTAGAGCTGGAGCCTGAAAGAGAGTATGAAATAGTCAAGGCAAGGAAAGGCTTGTACGTTATAATAGACAGGGGACTGGTTGAAGAGCAGATTGTGAGAAAAGTGGACGAGAAAATCCTCGCGCTTTTGGAAAACAGCAAAATACAGGACAGGGTGGAGGAAAGGTTTGAAAAGTTCTTGAACAAGATAGAATTGTTAAGGTTTAACGAAATGCTAAAAGAAGGAATTGTGGAAAAGTTCAAGGCAAGCGAGAAATACAAGAAAGCAGTTTACAAGCTCAAGGAAAAAGAAAGCCAGAGCGAAAGGGAAAGAGAAAGGCAGAAAGGCTGGTTTGTTGCGGTAAAGGGGGAGGGAAAGGCAAGAGAGCTGAACGGCAAGTACTGGAGAGAGCTGAAGGAAGGCGAGTTGAAAGGCCTGAAGGACTTTGACAACACCTACTACATTTTTGAAACAGGGTTTTTGCAGGAGTGCAGCGAAAGGATACTGAAAGCATTACAGGCGAAAAAAACAGCAGGCATTGAAGAGATTACTGCATTGACTGGCCTGGAAAGAGAGGCAGTGAAAGGAGCCTGCGCTTTCCTGAAAGAAAACGGGGAACTGTTTGAAAAAAAGCAAGGAATATACCAGTACATCCAATAAGGGAGGGAAAAGAATGGCAAAAAAGCTAAAGCTTGGAAAAAACAAAATCTTGCTTGGAGTTTGCAGCGGAATTGCAGAATACCTGGACATTGACTCCGCAATAATAAGGATATTATGGGTTTTGGGAACCATAGTAAGCATTGGGTTTGGAATACTGCTGTATTTGGTGTTCTGGCTGATAATGCGGAGCAACAAGTAAAAAAGGAGGCTTTAAGATTTTGAAGGCCTTGATTCCAATACTGAGCAAGGAAGAGTGGAAGCCGGAATTCATAAACAAGGTTTTGGAAAAAGCAAATAACGTAGTGCTGCTTTCAGTCATTGACCGCTCGGAGCTTGGGGGACAGTTCGGGTTTGCAGCTACGGAAATAATGCAGGCAAACAAGATAATGGAAGGAATAGAGTCAGAGTTGAAAAGGCTCAAGGTGAGAGTGGAAAGCCTTGTGGAATGGGGGGAGACTGCATCAAAAATAGACCATCTGGCAAGGCTGAAAAAATGCGACTTTATTTTTTTGCAAAAGCAAGGCAACAAGTACTTCAAAGATTTGGTGGCAAAGCTTGAAAAAAGCAGGGACAAAAAAACAGGGTTGGAAGTTATTTAAACAAGTTGATGGTTAATAATTCAGGAAGGCAAATCATGGCTGAAAAAATGGTTGTAACGCCTTGGGAAACCAGGGGAGAGATAGATTACGACAAGCTGATTAAAGAATTTGGCACTGAAAAGCTGGCTGAAGAACTAGTGAAAAAAATCGAGAAAAAAGCAGGAAAAAGCACGCACTTCCTGCGCAGAAAGATATACTTTTCCCACAGGGGATTGAAAAAGATTCTTGAAGACCTGGACAACGGGAAAGACTTTGTGCTTTACACAGGAAGAGGGCCTTCCGGAGAAACCCACTTGGGACACTTGCTGCCTTATCTCTTCACAAAATACCTGCAGGACGCGTTCAATGCAAAGCTTTACTACGAGCTGACAGATGATGAAAAATTTTTCACAAAAGAAAAATTAAGCCTGAAAGAATGCACTGGCTTTGCATACGACAATGCTTTGGATTTCATAGCCTGCGGTTTCAAGTCGGAAAACACGCGCATTATAATTGACACAAAAGACATCGGGCTGCTTTACCCGATAGCCGCAAAAGTCGCGGAGAAAACAACTTTCTCAACAGCAAAGGCAGTCTTTGGATTTTCAAACGAAACAAACATTGGCTGGATTTTCTTCCCTGCAATACAGGCAAGCGTTGCATTCATAGAGTCGGAACTAAAGGGCAAAAGAGTAAACTGCCTGATTCCTTGCGGCATAGAGCAAGACCCTTACTGGAGGATTGCAAGAGACGTTGCGGAAAAGCTCGGCTATCCAAAGCCTGGCGCAATTCACGGAAAGTTCCTGCCGGGATTGAAGCAAGGAGGCAAGATGAGCGCAAGCGATCCTTCAAGCGCAATCTGGGTCACTGATTCTGAAAAAGAAGTTGACAAAAAGATAGGGAATGCATTCACTGGCGGAAGAGCGACAGTTGAAGAGCAAAGAAGGCTCGGCGGCAATCCGGAGGCATGTAATGTTCACGCTTACTATTTCTTCCTGTTCGAGCAAGACGATGAAAAACTGGCAAGGCTTTATGACGACTGCAGGAAAGGAAAAATCCTGTGCGGAGAATGCAAGAAAGACCTGGCAAAAAGAGTCAATGCATTCCTGAAAGAGCACATGAAGAGAAGGGAAGAAGCAAGAAAACACTTGAAAGAGTACCTGTTAAAATAAAGGTGAAATCAATGGCGCTTTTGGAAAACAACAAAGTCGTTGAGAGAGGAAAGCTCGAAAGAGACCTTTTGCACCAGAAAGGATTTGGAGAGCTGAAAGAGAAAAAGCTAGTCCTGGACTTGTTCGAGGCTTACTACCTTATAGAGAAAGGAAAGGTTGAAGCAAAGGACGAGAAGGGAAAAAAGGTTTCGGAAGAAAAGATTGCAAAAATTGCCTGCTTGAAAGACAGGAAATGGCATTCAAAACTTGCGGCTTTTGAAGACTTGAGGAATAAAGGCTATTGCGTAAGGACTGGATTCAAGTTCGGGTTTGATTTCAGGGTATATCCCAAAGGCAAAAAGATAGGGGAAGCGCATTCGCAATGGTGCATTCAAGTACTGAATGAAGGAGACAGGCATTCAATGACAGAACTGTCAAGAAAGGTAAGGCTGGCGCAAAACCTGAAGACTAACTTGCTGATTGCAGTAGTTGATAGGGAAGACGAAGTGAATTATTACAGGATTGAACGTTTGGTGCCTTGAAACAGAAGTTAGGCACTACATTTTGAAAAGAAAAAAAGGAAAGACTTTTGAAAATTCAAAAGTCTTCAGGCCTTACTGTCTTCCTGCCATTTGCTTTTGCTCTCTCAACAGCCTTTTTGAGCAATCCTTCAACAACAACGCTTAAAGCGTCAGGAGTGTCTGAAGAACAGTTCATGTCAGACTTTGAAATCGCTTCTTTCACCTTGCTTGTTACAACCAATAATTCAGCCATTTAAAAAAACCTCCAAAAGTTTTTGCTTTTTGAATTCTTGAAAAATCCAAAAGATAAAGCAAAAAGCAAGAAAACAATTAAAAAACCCTGTTTTTTGGGGCTTTTGGCATTTGAAAAGTTAGCGGAGCAGGGTTTTGGAAGAAAAGAGTTAGGCACTACATTCGCGGTTTCGCCCGCAAGCAACGATTACGCATTGCTTTCAAAGCATGCATCGCACCTTCTGCGAGAGTTTAAAAAGCCTTGAAGTTTAAAGCCAAGGCAGGCTTTTTATTATAATCGCTGCAGCAATATTGTATCGAATAACGATTGCCGGATTCTGATTTTATAGAGGTGAATTGATGGTTAATCAAGAAAATGAAGATTCTGAAGAAGAAGCAGGGGAAGCAGGAGCTCAAGCTGAAGAACAAATTAGCGAGGAAGAGCTTGCTGCGGAAAGAGCAGCAGGAGTTTCAGAACTTCCATTCCCTAGAGCCACTATTACCAACAAGCTGAGAAAGCACTTGGACAAGGGAAAGCAGATTAAAGGCCAGGTGAAGGTTGAATTAAACTTGTGGCTTGGGAAAATGATTGAAAGGATTGCTGGAAAAATGAACCAAAACCCTTACTCTTACGTTGACGGCTCAATGTTTAGAGAGGCAATAGAGCCTTACGAGAACATTCAAGACATTGAAAAAGAAAAAGAGCGCATTATCAAGCAGTTGGAAAGCATAAAGGCAGCGTGCGATGTGCTGATTAACGAAGTTGACAGGAAATTCGTAAAGTAAAAAAAAGCAAGAATTATTTCTGCAGCTTCGCGAGTTCTTCCCTTAACTTTCTCACTTTAGTTTCAAACTCTTCTTTCTGAACAAGGCCTTGCGCATAGCTTGAGTTCAGGACAGCAAGCTGCCTTGTTAGCTCTTGAATATTCTGTTCTTCAGATTTTGAAAATGATTGCAACTGCTCGGGCTTTTGCACAGCCAGTGATGCTGGCTCTTTTGTTTCCTTTAGCACAAAGCCTGCTTGGGGCATTCCTGCTTTTGGAATTTGAGGCGCTTGCACTTTCTGTAATAGCGCGGCTTTTTTCAATTCTTCAAAAGCAAGCTGTTTTAGCAAGGCGTGCTTTTTCAATCTTGCAAGCCCGAACTTGTTTTCCTTTCTTTTCACTCTTTCCGAAGCAAGCTTTCTTTCTACCTGCTGGCCTATCTCTTCCTCTAACTCGAGCATTCTTTTTTTCATCTTTCTGTCAACGTCTTCCTCGACTTCCTGCACCTTCCTGCCCACTCTTCTCTCAACTTCCTCTTCTGTTTCCAAAAGCCTTCTTGAGACCCTCCTGTCAATTTCTTCCTCAACCTCTGCAAGCTTTTTTCCGACTTTTTTCTCTATCTCGTCCCCGACTTCCAAAAGCTTTTTCTCTAAGGTTTTTTCAACCTCTTTGCCGATCTCGGTCATCCTGTCCTCAAACTCCACTGGCTCAAAGCGTTTCCAGACCTCTACTGAACGGACTGCTTCTGAAGGAGAGTACGAGGAAGTGGATTCTGAAGTTTGGGTTTCCGGAGTTTGGTATTCAAAGCCTTTCCCGCTTTCTGGCTTTTCTTCTCCGATTAATGTTTCAGGCTTTCCTGCTTCTCTTGCTTCTTCCCCTTTTTCTCCAAACTCCCAGTCTAGCTTTTTCCATTCCTTGGTCAGCTTGATGTCTGCTGTTTTTTTGTCTGTTATGAAAAAGCCCTTGACTTTTGAGATAAGGCTGCCTGCAATTGATGCTGGTTTTTTCTCTTCCTCTTCCACTCTAACTGCCTTTTTTGTTTTGGAAAATCCTGCAGCGTATCCCAAAGCCACAAGCACTATTATAAGCGCGAATGCGGAAAGCACCGAATTTTCAACGCTTGAAAGCTTGAAAACAGCCAGTGGGATTACTGCAATAATCAAGACTAAAGCGCTTCTTTTAATTAATTCTTTTCTTTCCTCGCTGCTTGAAACAACCTTTTTTGGCTTTAGCAGGATTCTAAGCTGCGAGTTTGCAAGCCAGCCAAGGATAAAGCAAAGCGCGAGAACGAAAATGAAAGCAAGAGGCGCTTTCACGATGTTTTCCCCGAAAATATAGCTCACAGCAGGCCCC
>DUFJ01000065.1 GCA_013331925.1 Candidatus Iainarchaeum sp. | reverse complement strand
CGCCCATTTGAGCAAAAGCTCAAATAGGGACGCTTGCGAAAAGCTTCGGGAAAAAGCAATCAAGAGAACCGGAAACCGAAAGGTTCGAGAGTTCAAATCTCTCCCGCTGCGCTTTACAAAAAAGACTTTTGAAAAAAAGGAGTTGGGTAAAATGGACATTGCTGTTTTAGGGGCTAACGGCTGGCTTGGGGGAAAGGTTACAAAGGCATTGAATGCTAAGGCAATAACTCAAAAAATGCTTTCAGAAAAAGAAATCTCTGAATTCTTGGAAAGGGAAAACCCCGAGGTTTTGATAAACTGCGCTGGAAAGACCGGAAGGCCTAACGTTGACTGGTGCGAGTTGAACAAGCTTGAAACCTTTGAAGCAAACTCTCTCCTTCCCTTAAACCTTGCAAGGGCCTGCGAAAAAGCAGGCGCAAGGCTAGTGCATTTTGGAAGCGGTTGCATTTTTGAAGGCAATAATGGAGGAAAGGGCTTCAGCGAGGAGGACAAGCCTAATTTTTTCGGAAGCTTTTACAGCCGCGGCAAAATCTTAGGGGATGAATTGTTAAGCGATTTCAAGAACGTCCTGACTTTAAGGCTTAGAATGCCTGTTGATTCAGAGCCAGGCCCAAGAAACTTGATTACAAAGCTTTCAGGATACAAGCAGATAATAAACGAGAAAAACAGCATTACGATAATTGAAGACCTCTTGACAGCGCTGAAGGCGCTTGTGGAAAAAAACGAGAAGGGAATTTNNAGAAATAATCAGCCTTTACAGGAAAATAGTAAATCCTGCATTCTCTTGCGAGTTCATCAGTTTGGAAAGGCTTGAAAAAATGACTCTCGCAAAGAGAAGCAACTGCATTCTAAGCACTGAAAAGCTCGAAAATGCTGGCATAAAGCTTAGAAACACGCAGGAAGCCTTGGCAGACTGCCTGCAAAGATACAAGCAATTTGAAAGCCAGAGCAGGAAGCCTTGAGTGCAGTATTTTAAAGAAGTTTTGCTCGGGAATAAGGTGAGAACAATGCCTGAATGCATTTTTTGCAAAATCGCTAAAGGGGAAATCCCAAGCTTTAAGGTTGGAGAGAGTGAAAAAGCATTGGCTTTTTTGGATGTTAATCCAGGAGTTAAAGGCCATACTTTAGTAATCCCAAAAAACCATGCTGAAAGCATTTTTGATGTTTCAGAAAATGATTTGAAAGAAGTTTCTGCCTTAATTAAAAAAGTTGCTGAAAAGATGGAAAAAAACCTTAAAGCTGACGGAGTTAATGTTTTGAACGCTTCGGGAAAGGCAGCGCAGCAAAGCGTTTTCCATTTGCATTTTCACGTGATTCCAAGGTTTGAAAATGACGGCTTGAACACCTGGCCTTTTAAGGAAAAACTGGCTGGCTTGGATTTGAAAGAGCTTGCTGAAAAATTGAGAGAGTGAAACAATGGCTGAAAACCTTGCACGCTTGATTTTGTATGACTCTGACANNGTTGCTGAAAAAAACTTTGGTCAAGTAAGGCTTTTAGAGGTGGAATTCACTGAGGAAGAAGTTGCGGAAGATGTTTTGAAAAAAAAGGCAAGGCGGGCCTGGGGAATAGAGCCAAACAAGGTAGAACTGCTTTGCATTCTGCCAAAAAACAAGAGCGAGTTTGTGCAGTATTTTGCGTGCAAGGACTGGAATGGAGAGTTTGAAAACCTTGAAACCGAGGAGATTGTTTCCTTGAGCTTTGATGAGGCTTTAGAGCTTTCTGAAAAAACAGACGCTCTTGCAGTAGAGGTTTTGGAAAAAGCAATCCTTGGAAAAAGCCTTCAAAAGCAAGCGCCCGCAAAAGCCCAGGCAATCTCGCAAGAAATTCCAGCGTCAAGGCCTAAAAACCCTGAAGTAAGGCTTGAGGCAGAATCAACCAATGATTTTGAGATAATGCCCGCTGTCCCTAAAGGAATGGGCAGAAAACAGCAGGAAGCAACAAGGGAAGGCATTGATTACGAGTTCTTGAGCAAGGGCCGCATGGAAAAGCCAAGGCAGAAAAGCAAGAAGAAGGGCGTTTGAATGATTATCATCCTGAACAAGGCTTCGGAAAAGCAGGTTCAAGCTATTTTGGAAAAAATCAGCGAGAAAGGCTTTAAGGCGAGCGTCAGCAAAGGCGCTTCTAAAACCATTATTGGAGTGATTGGAAAGAATGCTTCGCAATTCTTGGAAGAATTCCAGAACATGCCTGGGGTTGAACAGGCAATTTCTGTTTCCTCTCCATTCAAGCTTGCCTCTAGCGAATTCCATGTTGAAAAAACAACAGTGAATGTTGGGAAGGAAATTTTCGGAAACAATAATGCTGGAATGATTGCAGGCCCTTGCTCTGCAGAAAGTTTAGAGCAGGTTTTGGAAATTGCTGAAAAACTCCACAATCTTGGAGTAAAAGTGCTCAGGGGTTCCTTATTCAAGCCTCGCTCTTCCCCTTACGAATTTCAGGGCTTGGGGTTGAAGGGTTTGGAAATTTTGGAAAAAGCGCGTTCTGAATTCGGGCTGGCTGTAGAGACTGAAGTAATGGATGTCAGGGATGTAAAGCCTGTGAGCGAGGTTGTGGACTGTTTGCGCGTTGGAGCGAGAAACATGCAAAACTTTGACCTGCTGAAGGAAGTTGGCAGGCAAAAAAAGCCAGTCATTCTAAAGCGAGGATTGAGCGCTTCGATTAAGGAATGGCTTTTGAGCGCTGAGTACATTCTGAATGAAGGAAACCCTAATGTGATTTTGTGCGAGCGCGGCATTCGCACTTTCGAGACTGAGTGCAGGAATACTGCGGACATTTCTGCAATTCCTTTAGTGCACAAGCTTTCCCACCTGCCTGTAATTTTTGACCCTTCGCACGCTGCAGGCAGGAAAGACTTGATAACGCCTTTAAGCCTGGCTGCGATTGCTGCAGGAGCCGACGGCTTGCTTGTTGAGGTGCATTCCAATCCTGAAAAAGCCTTGAGCGATGCAAAACAGCAATTGACTCCTGAAGAGTTTGCAAGGTTTTTGCAGGAATTAAGGCCTGTTGCAAAGGCTGTCGGAAAAAGCATTATTTAATGGTCTGTTATGAAAATCCTTTTTTTTGGTTTTGGAAGATTCCAAAAAATAAGAAAAAACCCCTCGTCCAAAATTGCTAAAGACCTGGCAAGGCTTCTTGAAAAAAGCTTTGAAACAGATTCTATAATACTGCCTTCTAGCGCAAGCTGTTGGAAAATCCTTGAAAAGAAAATCAGGCAATTCAAGCCAGAAGCCATTATAGGCTTTGGAATAGCTTCTGGAAGGGCTAGCGTTTGCATTGAAAGAATAGCACTCAATTTGAAGCCTTCAAGGAAAAAGTCTTTGGAAAGGATTTCGCCAAAAAAGCCATTGGCTTTGGAAGCAAGGCTTGACATTGAAAAACTTTTGAAAGCAGTAAAGGGAATTCCCACAAGAATTTCATATTATGCCGGAACTTCCTACTGCAATTTTGTTTATTACAATCTGCTGGCGAATTTTCCAAAAAAAAGCATTTTTGTCCACATTCCTTTGACATTCAGAAAGGACAGGATTGCAAAAGCCCAAAAGCCAGAGGTTGACTCCAAAAGGATATCCAACGCGTTAAAAAAAGCGATTATTAAAACATTTTAACCTACAATTTAGTGAGAAAAAAAGCAGCCGNNGTCTTTATGTTTGTCTCTAAAAGAGAGATTGGTGGAAATTCCTACTTTTACTTAGAGGATAAAATAGGCAAAAGGCGCATAACTATTTCTTTAGGCAGAAAAGAACAGATTGCTGGCAAAATTGAAAGCGCATTTAGTGAGTTAATTCAAAAAATCACTTTGGAAAATCTGAAACTTTTCCAGAAAAAATTCAAAACAAGCGTTTT
>DUFJ01000040.1 GCA_013331925.1 Candidatus Iainarchaeum sp. | reverse complement strand
GAATTCCAGGAAGAGATGAACATGATAAACAAGGCATTCATTGAGGTAATGATTGAAGGCGACTCTAACGGCAGGATTTTCACTTTCCCAATCCCAACCTATAACATTACCAAAGACTTTGACTGGGATTCTGAAACAGCAAGCCTTCTTTTTGAAATGACAGCAAAATACGGCATTCCATACTTTCAAAACTTCATAAACAGTTCCCTAAAGCCAGGGGATGTGAGGAGCATGTGTTCTGAAAGCGAAGAAAAAGTAATCGTCAAGGTTGACGGAAAAATCAAAAGGCAAACGATTAGAGAATTCACAGAAGAAAACTGCGGAGAATTTAATGGAGATTGGGCAGAGCCGAAAAAAGAGGCTTTTTCACTATCTCTAAACCCTGAATCTTACAAGCTTGAATGGGCTAAAGTAAAAAGCTTTTACAAAACAGCAAGCAATAAGATTGTAAAAATTCGCGGCAAGGACGGAAAAGCCTTCAAAGTTTCTGAAGAGCATCCGATAGCGGTTTATACTGAAGAAGGAATTAAAACAAAAAGAGCTGGAGAAGTGAAAGTTGGGGATTTTATTATCCAAACCAAGCAAGCAACAGAATGCCTTAATTGTGAAACCCAAGAAATTGAAGGATTAACGCTTGATGAGGAACTTGCAAGGTTCTTGGGGCTGTTTACCGCTGAAGGAAACTACTTGTTTGACTCAAGGCCAAAATGGAAAGGAAGGCTTAGGGGATTGCAGTTTTCTTTCAATTTTGAGAAAGAAAAAGCGCTTGTTTCATTCGTTTCAGAATTTGCTGAAAAAAGGCTTGGGTTAAAAGCGAAAATAAGAAAAGACCCAAGATACAACACTGCTTACTGCTTAATTTACAATGGGAAACTGGCTGAAAAACTTATAAGAACGGGCTTTAACAAGAAAGGAAAACTCCCCAACATCATTTTCAACTCGCCTTCAGGAGTGATTAAAGCGTTCATTCAAGGGTTTGAAGAAGGCGACTCTTACGCAAAAGGCAGGGAAATTCACATTAATGACAAAGAACTTATTGAAGACCTAAGCCTGCTCTGCTCACTGGTTGGAATTCCAACAACTTTAAGGCTTAAGAAAAACTCGCAGGTCTTGAGAACGCAGCACTTATTTGGAAGAGGAAGCACTCAAGGAATTGTAAAAAATGACTCTCTTTACAACCGCTTGCCGCAATTCACTGTCCAAACCTCAAAACAACAACCGTTCTATGCAAAGCAATTCATGGTAAGCTTAAGCGCTGTTCAAAGGCACAACGCGCACACTGAAGAGTCAAAAAAGCTTGTTGGCGGAAGCTTTTGCGCCGTAAGGGTTGAAAATGTAATGATTGAAGAAAGCGAAAAAGGCTTTGAATTCTTTGACATTGAATTGGAAAAAAATCATTACTTTGTTCACTCCCTAGGAAATATAACACATAATTGCTGCAGACTGCAGCTGAACGTGAACGAGCTGAAAAAGCTAAGGCACAAGACTGGAGGCTTGTTTGGAGCTGGCGAGCTTACAGGAAGCGTTGGAGTAGTGACAATAAATCTTCCAAAGACTGCATACTTGAGCAAGGAAAAAGGAGAAAAAGAATTTTTTGCAAGGCTGGAGCATTTGATGGAACTGGCAAAATGCAGCCTTGAGATAAAGAGAAAAGAAGTGCAGAAAAACATGGACCAGGGCTTGCTGCCTTACACAAAGCATTACCTGGGAACCTTGGACAATCACTTTGCCACTATAGGAATTTGCGGAATGCACGAAGCCTGCTTAAACCTGCTTGGAAAATACAAGGGCATTCAGACAAAAGACGGAAGAGAGTTCGCAATAAAAGTTTTGGATTTCATGCGCGAAAAACTGCAGGAATTCCAGCAGGAAACAGGACACTTGTACAATTTAGAGGCAACGCCAGCTGAAGGAACAGCGTACAGGCTTGCAAAACACGACAAGAGCAAATTCCCAGACATCATACAGTCTGGAAAGGGAGCGCCGTTCTACACCAACTCTTCCCATCTCCCTGTTGATTTTACTGACGATGTTTTTGACGCCTTGGACCACCAGGACGAACTGCAGGCGAAATACACCGGAGGAACAGTAGTGCATGGCTTTTTGGGGGAGAAGATTTCTGACGCGCAAGCCTGCAAAAAGCTCGTGAAAAAGATTGCGGAAAACTATCACTTGCCATACTTTACAATAACTCCAACCTTTAGCGTCTGCAAAGAGCACGGTTATATCGCGGGAAAGCATGAAAGCTGCCCTGTTGTCGTAAAGACTGATATTCAAAAAGAAAGAATGGAGGTTGTGGAAAATGCCTGAAGAAAAATGCGGAAAAAAGACTGAAGTGTATTCTAGAGTCGTAGGCTATTACAGGCCTGTTGAAAACTGGAATGCAGGAAAGCAGGAAGAGTTCAAGCACAGGAAAACATACAAGGTCGAGTGAAAAGAACAAAAACCCAACCGCCTCTTTTTTAGTTTTTTTCAATAGCCTATATTATTATGCGCGTCAAAGGCCTGCAGAAAACCACTCTTATTGACTTTCCTGGCTTGATAGCCTGCACTGCCTTCACTCCAGGATGCAATTTCAAGTGCGGATTCTGCTATAATGCAGGCATTGTTTTTGACGACAAGGGCATTAAAGACATTCCGGAAAAGGAATTCTTTGAATTCCTGGAAAAGCGCAAGAAGGTTTTGGAAGGAGTTGTTGTTTCAGGCGGAGAGCCAACAATGCAGAAAGACCTGCCTGAATTTCTTGCAAGAGTGAAAAGCCTTGGGTTTAAGGCAAAGCTTGACACCAACGGCAGCAATCCGGAAATGCTCAAGGAAATTCTGGACAAAAATCTTGCAGACTATATTGCAATGGACATTAAAGGAACTTTTGAAAATTATGAAAGGATTTGCGGAGTGAAAGTGGAGCTGGAAAAAATAAAGCAAAGCATTGAACTTCTTAAAAGCTCAAAAATCGATTACGAATTTCGAACAACACTGCACCCAAAGCTCCAGGAAAAACAAGACATTGAAAAGATTGGAGAGGCAGTGAAGGGCGCAAAACTAATCGTTCTGCAGCAGTTTTCAGCAGTTGAGGGATTGATTGACGAAAAGCTTGCTGAAGAAAGGCTTTTTTCAAGGGAGGATTTTGAAGAATTCGGGAAAATCCTTGAAAAAAGCGTGAAAAAAGTCGAATTCAGGAATTTGGATTAAGAGTTTTTAAACAAGCCTGGCTTTGCAGGGCTTTCAAAAGTTTTTTAAAGCAATTCTTCATTCCTAATCCATGAGAGTTGGATTTTATGGAGATCGTGGCTTTTTTCCAAAACAGCCTTAAGGCATGGCCTGGCAGGAAGAGCAGCGTGGTGTACGCTCCGGGATGCAATTTTGAATGCAGCTTTTGCTACGCGCATTCAATAATAAAAAACCACGAGAGATTGGAAAGGATTCCGCAAGAGAAAATAGTCCAGATGCTGTTGGACGATTACGAGCAAGTGGATTCTGTAGTATTGAGCGGCGGAGAGCCTTTAATGCAGGGAAAAAAGCTCTTGGAGTTTCTTGAACTCTTAAAGGCTGAAGGCTTTTACACAAAGCTTGACACTAACGGCGGCAACAGCCTGTTGCTTGAAAAAGCCTTGAGCCAAGGGCTTGTGGATTTTGTCTCGCTTGATTTGAAAAACAGGCTTAACGATTACTCTTACTTCAAGATTACTGGAAAAAGGTTCCTTGCTGAAGAGGTCTGGAGAAGCGTTCAGGCAGTGATGTTCTACTGCAATGATTACGAGTTCAGGATGACTTTTGTTCCAGGCCTGCACTCGCAGCAGGATGTTTTCGAGCTTGCAAAACAGTTAAAGGGAGCAAAGTGCTTTGTGCTTCAGCAGTTCATAGCAAGCGAGGGCACTTTAAGCAATGAATTGCAAAATTTGAAAAGCACCACTTACGAGCAATTGCTCAAGACCGCAAGGCAAATTCAAGAAATTGAGGAAGTAAGGATTAGGACTTTGAAAGGCGACGAGGTTGTGCAGCCTTTGATGCAGAAAATAACCAGCAGCCCCCTTCTCTGAAAAAAT
>DUFJ01000097.1 GCA_013331925.1 Candidatus Iainarchaeum sp. | reverse complement strand
CTGTAAAGAAATACTAGAACCGCCTTGGATTTTCCAAGCGTCCGGCACATTCACTCTGACATTTCCTGAAACAGGAAAGCTTGAGTTGTTTGTTACTGTAACATTCAAGTCATAGCTTCCGTCAATGTTAGGCTGGACAGTTGATTCAATGCTTACTTGCGGGCTTTCTGGCTCCTGGCTTGGAGGCTGCACTATTGGCCCAGGAACTCCTTCTCCAACCTGAATTTTCTCCAGCCTTGAAATTTTTGAAGGAATCTCAAATCCTTCGATGAAAACATCATAGAAAAGCCATGCCTTGTTCACGTCAAGGTTTCTCACGCTAATGCTTGCGCTTACCGAACTCTTGCCTTCAGGAATCACTATCACTTCAGGATTGGTTGAGGCATTTGGTGAATAAATTCTCAAATAGCCTTGCTTTCCAGTAGTGTTAATGAATGCAAAGCTGAATTCTGTTCCTTGGCTTGGAACCTTTATTGTTTCAGGCGCGTAGATAGTAAAATTTCCCTGCGCTGCAGGCTCTGCATCAGCAACTATCTGCACAGTGAAATCGCTTGCTCCGACTGCTGTAAAACTGCAGTAAGTGTTGTCTTCAAACACTCCAGAAACCTGAAAGCTCGCGCTTTCCATTCTATCTTTTGCTGTTTCAAAGCTTTCAACTTTTACTGGAACGTTCAAGGCTCCTTTAGAGTTGATGCTTGAGGCTTTTGTATCCAATGCTCTTGCATTATAGACTGCTGAATCTTCTAATGCCTGGATGCTTTCAATATAGAATGTTTTCTCTCCGGAATTTTTAATAATGAAATTTTGAGTTTTTGAATCGTTCTCTCCAAGGTAATAGTTTTTCGTGAATAACTGAATGCTTGAGCAGCTTTCTTTAGGCTCTGGAACTATTGGAGGCCTTGGGGCTGGAGGCGCTGAATATGCTGGCTCTGGAGTAGTGCTTGCGTAAAAGCTTGCTGTTGAGCCTTGGTAGCTTGAAGGCTGTAATGTGATTTGAGTGAATTCTTGAACGCTTGAATCATTTGTTGCGGAATCGCTTTCTTCCGAGTCCGCTATTCCTTCAATGCTGGCCTTAAATCCTTCTGTCTTGGAGCAGTTAAGGCCTGTTTCCGGAAACTCGCCTTCAACTTTTACGTAAACTGTTGAAAGCTTGCTTTCAATTCCTTCCAAAGCTTGCGTTCTAATGTCAAGCTCTGCAAAGCCCTGCTCTGAAGCAAAAGCATCAACGCTTGTTGGAATCACTTCAATTTCAGAATCATTCTCTATGATTTCTGCGCTAAAAATGTCAAACACGAAATTGCTGCTGTTTTCAACCCAGAAAGCATCATAAACTGTTTTGCCTTCCTGCACTTGAATAGTGTAAGTGGCAATGTCAATGCCAGAGCAATAAGGCTTGTCTAATTCTTGAGCCTGGATTATTGTTGGCTCAAAATAGGGCGGATAGTAATAGTAATTATGTCTTGGATAGAACCAGTAGTTGTCGTAGAAAACCCAGGCATTATCCCTGTACCAGCTTGCCCCGTTATAGTAAAACCAGCCTGAAGGCTGGTAGAACCATTGGCTGTTATAGTAGTAGCGGAAATTGTTGGGAAAATAATAGTAATAATCGCCGTAGTAATAGTAAGGGTTTGGGCTATGGTAATAGCTCCCTCCTTTATAAACTTCAAAATAAACTTGCCCTGGCCCCCATTGCACTGAAAGGCTTGAGTAGCTTGCGTTTGCAAATCCGGCGATGGCTAGAACAGCTATCAAAGCTAGTGCAAATTTTGCTATTTTCATCCTGCCTTACCTTTTCAATTATAAATTGCGTATGAAGGGTAGTAGCGTGAGTAATAGCCTGCCGGGGCATAGCTGGTTTGGTATGGTGAAAAGCTGTTGTAGTACGCTCCGTAAGAGTATCCGCCTAAAGCATCAGCGTAGTAATTTCCCCAAGTTGTTAATGGCGGGTAGTAATAATCATAATAGCTTATTACTGGGGCTGAGTAGGAATAGTATGCCGGACTGTAATAAGCTCCCGGGGAGTAGTAAGCAGTTGCATATGCTGGTGTCGAGTAAGAGTATGTTGGTGCTGAATAGATTGTTCCATTGTAGTAGTCTTCAACGCAGTAATCGCAATAGCCAATGCTTAGGCTGAAGTATTTTGCGCTTACAGCTTGCGAAAGGATAAAAACTCCTAAAACAATCGCTGACATTTTTACAATGTTTTTGAGAAAATTTTTCCTATCCATAATATAAGGGCTTAGCAAGGAGTATTTAAACTTAACCCCTTTTTAACTGGATACAATTAATTCTTATGTAGCAGTTATCGTTTCTTGCCGAAAAACTAGCCTTTCATTACAGCCAAGGGCTTTAGCCTTGCCACTGTTTTTCCAATTCCTGCAAGTTCTACGCTTTTCACAACTTCGTGCACGTCCTTGTATGCTTCTGGCATTTCTTCCGCAAGGCCTTTCAGGCTTAAGGCTTTCACTATCTCTCCCTTTGCCTCTAATTCTGCCTTTACTTCCTGCCCGCTCTTTTTCTGCATTGCACTATGCCTTGACATAGTCCTTCCAGCTCCATGGCAAACACTTCCAAAGCTTTCCTGCAAGCCTTTTTCAGTCCCTACCAAAATATAGCTTGCTGTTCCCATGCTTCCGGGCACTATTGCTGGATGGCCTGTTTCTTTGTAAACTTTGGGGTTTTCCTTCCTGCCTGCTGGGAATGCTCTGGTAGCGCCTTTCCTGTGCACTAAGACCTCTTTCTTTTTTCCGTCAATCTTGTGCTCTTCAATCTTTCCAATGTTGTGCGCTACGTCATACAAGTGCTGCAGTCCCAGACTTTCAGCATCCTGACCGAGCACTTTCTCGAAAGCCTGCCTTGTCCAGTGCATCATTGCCCNNTGCAGCGCTCATTGCTGCAATGTAGTTTTGGCCTTCTTTAGAGTTTATTGGCGCGCAAGCCAGTTGCCTGTCAGGCACTTGAATGCTGTATTTTTGCATTGCCTTCAGCATTTCCTCAATGTAATCGCTTGCTATTTGGTGCCCGCAGCCTCTGCTGCCTGAATGAATCATTATCACAATCTGGCCTTCTTTAAGCCCAAAAGCCTTTGCAACCTTTGGCTCTAAAACCTTTTCAACTTTTTGCACTTCCAGAAAATGGTTTCCGCTTCCTAAAGTTCCGATTTGCGGCATGCCTCTCTGCAATGCTTTTGCAGAAACCTTTCCAACGTCAGCCTGTTTGATGCAGCCGTAATCTTCAATCCTTTCCAAGTCTTCCTTCCAGCCATAGCCTTTCCTCACAGTCCATTCAGCTCCTTCATTCAATACCTCCTTCAGCTCTCTCTCGCTTAGCTTCAGCTTTCCCTTGCTCCCTACTCCTGAAGGAATTTGCTTGAACAGTTCGTCCATTAATTCTTTTAACTTTGGCTTTATCTCTTTTTCCTGCAGGTTTGAAAGCAGCACTCTAACTCCGCAATTAACGTCAAACCCTATTCCCCCAGGGCTTATCACTCCATTCTCCAGGTCAAAAGCTGCAACTCCGCCTATGCAAAATCCGTAGCCCCAATGCATGTCAGGCATTCCAATGCTTGCTTTTTCAATTCCTTGCAGTTCTGCAACATTTTTCAGCTGTTGGATTGCGCCTTGCTCTATTTCCCGAAGCAGTTTTTCAGTTGCAAAAATCTTTCCAGGAACTTTCATGTTTCC